>DASXIL010000689.1:0-2600 GCA_036497985.1 Candidatus Angelobacter sp.
AAGTTGGCACAGGCAATTGCGCAATGTGCCCACCACTTTTGTCACAGGCTTCAGTAGCGGGGTTATTCGGAGGCGTTCTATCGCCCGTCTAACAGCATTTCAAGACGTTTAGGCCCAGGCTTTGCTTCAGGACCGTCCCGAACGCCGGTTTGCTGGCGCGGATAAAGGCGCTCATGAACTTGCCATCTACCAGCGGAGCGATCGCGTCCACATCCATGCCTTGCCCGGTCAGGAATGCTCGGGCATCTTCAATCTGGTAAACGCGCGTGGGTTCGATGCTAACGCATTCAAAGCCGGCAGCTTTCAATTTGCTTATGTATTCTTCATTGCGCAATGCTCCGGCGATGCAACCGACCCACAGCAAGAGGCTCTTCTGAATCTCTTCCGGCACCTCGCCGCGCACTACAACGTCGGAAACGGCCAGGCGGCCGCCTGGCTTGAGCACGCGGAAGGCCTCGCTGAGCACACGATCCTTATCGGCGGATAGATTGATGACGCAGTTGGAGATGATTACATCTACCGAGTCAGCCGGCAGTGGAATGTTTTCAATTTCACCGCGAAGAAACTCAACATTCGTAACGCCAGATTTCTTCTGGTTCTCCTGAGCCAGCGCCAGCATGTCATCGGTCATGTCCAGGCCGTAGGCTTTGCCTGTTGGCCCCACGCGACGCGCAGAGAGCAGCACATCAATCCCTCCGCCGGAACCAAGGTCCAGCACCGTCTCGCCCGGCTTGAGTTCAGCCAACGCCGTTGGATTGCCGCAGCCTAAAGAAGCCTTTACCGCGTCCTCCGGCAAAATGCTGGTTTGTGAAGCTTCATAGAGATCGCGGGTGATCGGATCAATGTCCGTGCCGCACTGGGCGGACGCGCCGCAGCAGGAACTTCCCTCACCTGTGGTCACGCGACGGGCTGCCGCTCCGTAACGCTCTTTTACAACTTCCTTGATGTCCTGTGCGCTCATTTTTGCTTCTCCTTAATTCATAAAGGCAAACTATTTGCAGCACGTGATGCGCTGCGGCTCGACTGCTTTGTTGCGCGTGCAGCACTCGGCATACAAAAAGCCCAGCAATTCCTCCAGCGCCTTGGTATTTGCCGAATAGCGCAGAAACGTGCCTTCACGCCGGACTTCCACCAGGTCTTCATTCTTCAGCTTATCCAGGTGATGGGAAAGAGTTGAGTTCGCAATTTCCATTTCCTCGCCAATCTCATTCACCACCATCCCTCCGGGATGCGCCGCCAGCAGCAACCTGAGGATACGCAGGCGCGGCTCTGCGCCCATGGCGGAAAACATCTCCGCATAGCGCGATACTTTCTGGTCATTGGCCGCTCCTGATTTAATTTCCATATTTCTATCATTATCGAAACAATGACAGCTGTCAAGGGACGGCGTTGAAATCTCGGACGGCCAAGACAGGATCAGCTACTATGATGTCGCGCTTCACAACCAAACGGAGGCCACATGCAAGCGTTGGCGCTGGCGATGTTTCATTCCCCGCAGATTGTCTTTCCTGAAGGCTCAACGCCACACATCCAGCTCATATTGCGCTGGATCCATTTTGCCGCGGGCATCACCTGGGTTGGGCTGCTGTATTTCTTTGTATTGATCAACGCCAAGTTCCTGCCCGCGCTGGACGCTCCCACGCGCATGAAAGTTGTTCCCTTGCTCATGTCGCGCGCGCTGTGGTGGTTCCGCTGGAGTTCTGTGGTCACCGTAGTGGCGGGCATCTGGTATTGGATGATGATCGTGGGTACGGACGCGCTCAATTACGTAAACGGCGCGGATGGGAGTGGCGGCCATAGCATAAACCGCCACGCCATTGAAGGTCATACCATTGGAACATTCTTCGGCATATGGACCATAGCCTTCGCCATTGAAATGGGTCTTCTTATGTCGCCGGCTGAGGCAGTGAAGAAGAAACCTGTATTCGGGACCCTGATGGCCATTGTGGTTGTAGCGGCGTCGTGGCTTTATCTGGCCCTAAATGCCCACGGTTGGGAGAGCAATCGTCTTCTGGCCATTGGCATTGGTGGAGGACTGGGCTGGTTCATGCTATTGAACGTGTGGGGAATTGTCTGGCGCATGCAGAAAAAAATCATTCGCTGGACTGAAGCCAGCGCCGCTGAGGGCACACCCATGCCTCCTGAAGCAGCAAAACTGGCGCGCATCACTCAGCTTGCAGCGCAGACAAATTTCATTTTGTCGTTTCCCATGTTGCTGATGATGGCCGTCGCCAGCCACTATCCCATATTCGGATCTTAAGCGACGTTAGAGGTCGGTCGGATCGGCTGTTCCGGAGCTTGCGGCGGTGAGTTCCGATTCAGCTTTCCTCTCAGCTAACTGGCCCTGAAAGTAAGCTTCAATGGCAGCCGTGTCATCAATCAGTTCAAGTGGCAGCGTGATGTTGATGCGATACAGGAACCCGCAAGCATTCTCAACACCGTGCAAGGTGATATTGGCGCCCTTGATTTCAAATCCATCAAAGTCATACCCTGCCGCGGCAACCTCAGGGGTCCAGTGTTCGGTAAAGAGATTGTCATTCCGTCCTATGAATGCCAGTTTGCGATAACGCTGGAAAATCCCGGCCAGCCGCACGCGCAAC
>DASXIL010000690.1:0-4296 GCA_036497985.1 Candidatus Angelobacter sp.
GGTGGGAACGCGCACCGTGGGCGAAATTACTTCTGAGATCGACAACTCTGACCGCAAGCTGCTGCCCAACGTGAACGTAAATGTGAGCATTATTTCCGCGCGGCATGACAATGCGCTTACCGTGTCGCGCGAGGCGGTGCATGACGTGGATGGCAAGCGCTACGTTTACAAAATCGAAGACGAAAAAATCCTGGCGCAGGAAGTGCAAACCGGCCTTTCCAGCCTGACGCGGGTGGAAGTGTTGAAAGGGATTCCGGAAGGCGCCGTGATTGCGCTGGGCGCCATCAACGCACAGCCTTTGCGCAACGGCATGGACATAAAGGTGGTCGAGCGTTGAGGTCCCTGTTCCGGTTGGCGGCTCTCTTCTTATTGGTGGCTGGGCCGATGGCCGGCGCGGATGCAGACCCGGCCGCGCTGCTCAAGGCAGGCAAAGCGGACCAGGCGATCCATGCATTGAATCTGGCCAGTGCGCGCGCGCCCAACGACGCACGATGGTACAACCTTCTGTGCCGCGTTTACTATCAGCTTGAACTCTGGGACAACTCCATACACATGGCGGAGAAAGCGCTGGCGCTTGAACCGCAAAACAGTTCCTATCATTTGTGGCTGGGACGCGCTATGGGCAGAAAAGCGGAAGATGCGAACCCCTTTACGGCTTTTGGGCTGGCGCGCAAAGTGAAAATTGAATTTGAACGCGCCGTGGCACTGGACGCAAACAACCTGCCGGCGCGCTCTGACCTGAGCGAGTATTACCTGGAAGCTCCGGGCTTTCTGGGCGGCGACAAGAACAAAGCCAAACAGCAAGCCGACTATGTGGTACAGCATGATCGGGCGCTGGCCAGCTATATTTATGCGCGCGTACAGGAAAAGCAGGGCAACACCGGCGCGGAAGCGGAATACAAGAAAGCGATTGCGGCCAGCATCCAGCCCGCGCGCTACTGGGTGGAGCTGGCACATTTTTACCGGCGCACGGGACGGCTGAGCGAAATGGAAGACGCCATCCACCATGCGATAGCCGCGGTGCAGCAGGGCGAATCCAGCGAGTTTGACGCAGCCGCGCTGCTGGTGCATTCCGGACGCAACTTTGCGGGCGCGGCGCAAATGCTGCGGCACTATGTCTCTGAAGAAGATCCATCAGAAGACGGGCCGGCGTTTCGCGGCCATTACCTGCTGGGTGTCGTGCTGGAAAAACAAGGTAAAAAGAAAGAAGCAGCAGCCGAGTTCCAGACTGCGCTGAATATGGCTTCAGAGTACCGCCCGGCGCAGGATGCGCTGGCGCGCGTTTCCCGATAGAATCACGTCTTTCCACACCATCCGAACATTCGCGCAGGTGAAAAAATGAAATTGCATGCCCGTGTCGTCCTGATTGCAGCGTGGGTCGTGGCGCTGCCGCTAACTCTGATCGCGCAAGATACCGCTTCCGGCAAGGACAAACCGCTGGCATTCCGCACGGCCATTGAACTGGCGCTCAAGAACAGCGCCACTACTGGCCTTCAACAGGCTGACCTGCAACGCGCGCGCTCGGTGGTAAGGCAGACAAAGGACGTGTTTCTGCCGCAGATGGTGCTCGGCTCCGGGCTGGGGGCATCCTATGGCTTCCCGCTGAGCCTGGAAGGCGCAGCGCCTTCAATCTTCAACGTGAATTTTCAGGGTGCGTTGTTCAACATGGCGCAGCGCAATTACGTGAAAGCCGCGAAGAGCGATGTGCAGGTAACGACGGCGCAGAACGCCGACCGCCGCAATGACGTGATCATGGAGACGGCAGTGGATTATGTGCAGCTTGATCTGCTGGATTCGTCGCTGACGATTCAAAAAGAGCAACAGCAGGCAGCGCAGAAATTTCAGGATATTGTTGCGCAGCGCATACAGGCCGGTCTGGACAGTCAGGTGGAAAACACCCGGGCGAAACTGGCGGGCGCAAGAACGCGGCTGGACATCGCACAGACACAGGCCGCAGCCGACCAACTGCGCTTGCGGCTCTCGCAACTGACCGGATTGCCGGTTACGGCCATCAAGACATCAACGGAGTCGATTCCTGAAATGCCGCCGGTCGCCCAGGACCAGGACTTGCCGGGTGAAGCGGTGAAAAACAATCCTGTGGTAAAAGTAGCGGACGCAGCAGCGCAGGCAAAAGCATTTCGCGCGGAGGCGGAACGCAAGCAGCTCTATCCGGCGGTGGATTATGTGGGCCAGTATGCGGTGCTGGCGCGATACAACAATTACGATGAGTTTTTCCAGAAGTTTCAGCGCCACAATGTAACGGCCGGCATAGCCATCCGGTTTCCTTTTTTCAATCCCATGCTGCGGGCAACGGCTGATGCAGCCAAAGCGGACGCCGCGAAGTCACGAAAAGAAGCACAAGCGGTAAAAGAACAGGTAAGCACGGAGACGCTGAAGCTACAACGATCTGTGGAGCAGCTGGCAGCCGCGCGAGAAGTAGCTCAACTGGAGCATCAGCTGGCGCAGTCTGACATTGAAGCTACGCATGCGAAGATCGAAAGCGGAGCGGCGAGCATTAAAGACGAAGAGAACGCACGCGTGGCCGAGCATGAGCGTTACACCGCATACCTGAACTCCAGCTTCGAACTGGACCGAGCGCAGATCCAGCTAATGCGCCAGATTGGACAGTTGGAGACATGGGCGCTGGGGCCGCCGAAGCGGTAACTACTACGCCGTCGATTTAGGGGGCCATGACTCCGGAATGGCGCAACGCCAGCCATGCCAGAATGGAGCCAATAAAGGTGAGGGACAGAATGAGCGAAACCGCTCCGGCCACAAAAACAGGAAGGAGCGGATGCGGGTCCCACTGTTCTGTTTCCTCATAAACCTGAGACGCGGGTCTTGGTGGAACCAGGTCGAGTTTGGGCCGCTGTTCAACAACTCTTTCCACTGCTACGGTGCTCATAAAGGCCTCCAAGAAGGCCAATGTAGCGGTAAGTCCCACATGCGCGCTGTGACGGCGGTCACATGTTGAGCGTGACGTGTGGCTTGGATTGCGGCGTTTACGATTCGGAGTGTTCCTTCATCTTTACAGTTTTACCAGCCAGTGAAGCACCGGCTTCAAGCGCCAGAAAACGCACGCGTCCACCGGCGACGGTACGGCCTTCAGCGTCAGTAACTGTGGCTTCCAAGACCTGGGTGCGGCGGCCGCGCATCAATGGTCGCGCGGTGGCGCGCAGCTTCCCTTCCCGCACAGCATTCAAGAACGACGTATGATTTTCCAGCCCAACCACAGACTGGCCGCGAGGCAAAGCGGCGAGCGCAGCGCCGACCGAAGCGACAGTTTCAATCAGGCCGGAATGAACGCCGCCGTGGACGATTCCGTAAGCCTGGTGATGGTGCGCAGTGATCTCAAGTTCGGCGACAACTTCATCGCCGGTGGCCCGGACAAAATGAATGCCCATGGCCCGAGTCCAGCCGCTGATGGAAGTGTTGAGTGCGGCGGCAAAGTTTCCGTCGGAAGAGGCAGTGAGCCCGGGTCGATTGCTCATAGCGGGCAATTCTAATGCAAAAACCTACTGCAGATTAACACGGATCAACGCGGATCCTGATACAAACCAGTCGGTACAGGGCCGCAAAGATCAGGTGCGTTCGCGTTTGATGTGGCATAAGACAAGCAGGACATCAAGACAGAGACTATTGAGCGTTCATGGAGGCGACGGTCGGGCTCTGCACTAGCCGCCCCGAACCAGTCGGCGACGCGCGCACTATAAATCGCTGCGGGGACTGCGGACCGCGCCCGAAAGGATAGCAGGTGATCAGCGTCAGCTCGTCTTCCGGAGTCGGAGCAAGCAACGCTGTATCTTGTGGAGCGACGACGCTGATCCTATTCACCATATAAGTGCGCTCTTGCAATCCGCCGCGACGCGGCTGGAACCACTGGACCAGAATCGTGTCGCCGTCAGCAACCGATTCCAACGGCCTGAACCAGCTGGTGCGATGGCCGGCAAGCACAAGATTCCCCGGTTCGCCCAAGCCGGTGCCATTGAGCAAGTGTGCTGGGCCGAAAGCCAGCGTCCGAGGAGACGCTCCTTCCAGAACGATTTCGTCATAATCCAGGCGCGGAATGCGAATACGTGCGACCGGATGCGTATCCGCCCACGGCCACGGCGCCTGCGGCCTGCCCGACTGGACACTCTGTTCCCAGGCACGGCGAACCAGGATGCCTGCCAGTTCGGCCTTGGCATGCATATACAAGGCACGCGCGGAAAGGCAGGCACCCGTGATCAGGAGCAGAGCGCAAACAATGCGTGTGGCTTTCACGGGATCGCTCCTGCTTTGGCCCTGCGCAAAAAC
>DASXIL010000691.1:0-5592 GCA_036497985.1 Candidatus Angelobacter sp.
GTGCTTGGCGGCGGCGCAGGCGCTGGAACCCAGGTCCTTACGGGCAAAAAACAGGAGCTTCCAGCGGAAACCCAGCTCAGCTTTAAGCTGGCCACCAACGCTCAACTCACGCCTCTGAGAAATAATTCGCAGGGAACATCGAATCCACAGAAGTAAGAGGTCAGTACGTTGCTCAAAGACCCGGTGCGCGAGTGCCGGGTTTTTGTTTTTGTGCATAGCTTTTTTTTGACACTCACATGCAGATGCGGAAGTGAGCAAATGACAGGCAGCGTCAATCAGTCCTTATTGCGGCAACTTTCAAGGAACGATTACAGTAGCGTACCAGGAGAAGGAACAGAAACATGTGCGGACGTTACCGATTGACGGCGAAAGAGCGCTGGTTAAGCGACTACTTCAATCTGGATCCAGAGGATGTGGACTGGGCTGCACGATGGAATGTAGCGCCTACTCAAGAGGTCGCCACCGTCCGGCAAGATCGTAAAGAACCAAAGCGCATCTTTGCACTCATGCGCTGGGGATTGATTCCGTACTGGGCCAAGGACGCCTCTATCGCCACCAAGACGATCAATGCCGTGGCAGAGACCGCAGATGAAAAGCCCGTGTTTCGCGAGGCCATGCGCCGGCGACGTTGCCTGATTCCCGCCGACGGGTTCTATGAATGGAAACGCACCGGGCCAAAACTCAAACAGACTTACAACATCGGATTGCGCGACGACGGCTTATTCGCTTTTGCCGGCCTGTGGGAACGCTGGAAGAATCCTGAGGGAAAGCCAGTGGAGACCTGCACAATTCTCACTACTGAAGCCAATGCCTTGCTTGCCGACGTCCACGACAGAATGCCGGTGATACTAAGTCCAGAAGATTATGACCAATGGCTTGATCCGGATGTAACCGATCCAGCGCTGGTTAAGGATTTGCTCAAGCCGTATGACGCGCGTCTCATGCACAAATACCCTGTCAGCGATTTTGTAAACCGTGCTGACAATGAAGGGCCGGAATGCGCGCGGGAGATTGCTACAACGCCAGCGGTCCAGCAGAAGCTCTGGTAAGTTTGACCTTCGCGTCCTTTTTTCGTAGGTCCAAGCAGACGGCTGGAATAAGCCCAGGAGAATTACGAAAATTTGTGGATTTTGCCTTCGTGTTTCTTCGTGTTCTTTGTGGTTAGTTCTTCAGCTTGCGAAAAATCTGCGCCGTGGTTTCCAGCGGCAGAGCTTCCGCGCGAACATCGGCTCGTACGCCTGCTTCCTTCAGGCTGTTGCGGATGATCTCTTCGGCGTAGTCTTTTTTCAGGTTGTTGAGCAGGGTTTTGCGTTTCATGGCGAAGGCCGTTTTCAGGAATGATATGAACTCTGCCGGCTGGATCTGCAACTCTGCAAACCTGGGCGCGACCGTCATCCGCAGGACCGACGAATGGACCTTTGGCGGCGGCAAGAAAGCTTGCGGCGGCAGGGTAAAAAGGTTCTCGACTTTTGTATAGAGCTGCGCAGTGGCAGAGAGCATGCCATAATCGCGCGTGCCCGGGCGCGCAGCAATGCGATCAGCCACCTCGCGCTGGACCATGATTACGATCACGTCAAATTGCTCATGAAATTCAAACAGGCGCAGCAGAATGTCCGACGTGATGTAGTACGGCAGGTTCCCCACCACTCGCGCCCGAGAAGGCTTGAGCGGACGCAGGTCATTCAGCGGGCCAATGGTACGGTTCAGCACCGTGCGGAAATCCAGCTTCAGCACGTCCGCTTCAATGATCTCTACCTGCGGTTGCAGGCGATATTTAAAACGAAGCTCCGTGGACATCATGCGATCCAGTTCCACCGCGATCAGCCGGTGTGCCCTCCGCGCCAGCACCTGTGTGAGCGCGCCTTTCCCGGGGCCGATTTCCACTACCACGGAATTTGATACGTCACCCAGAGCGTTAACAATTTGCTCCGCGGCGCCTACGTCGGCCAGAAAATTCTGGCCCAACTTAGGCTTTTTTACCGTTCCCGAATTGGCCCTTTTTGTTGTCGCCATTTAGAATTTTCTATAGCAGTGTTGCGTTTGTCGCTTGCTACCACGGAGGCCCCGTGAAAATTGTTTTTGCCGCTTCTGAGTGCGTGCCGTTCGCTAAAACCGGCGGACTGGCTGATGTTGTAGGCGCTCTGCCTCAAGCGCTTGCCGAACTGGGCCATTCCGTTTCCGTGTACCTGCCTAAATATAAACAGACCAAGCTGCCGGACGCCAAGGTGTTGCTGCGCAGCGTTACCGTACCATTCGATGATCAATACCGGTTCTGCTCAGTGTTGGATGGCGGAAAACGTTCCGGAGTGCAATTCTACTTCATCGACTATCCGGCGTTTTTTGACCGCGAAGCTCTGTACGGAACTTCCGCAGGCGACTATCCCGACAATGCCGAGCGGTTTGCGCTCTATTGCCGCGCCGTGCTGGAAGCTTCAAAAGTGCTGGGTGTGCCGGATATTTTTCATTGTCATGACTGGCAGTCTGCGCTGGTTCCTATTCTGCTGCGCACCAGTTATGAGGCCGATCCTGTTTTCCGCGCCACGCGCACGGTTTTTACTATCCACAACATCGGCTACCAGGGTCTTTTCCCCCCAGATACACTACCGCTCCTTATGCTGCCCTGGGACCTTTTCACGATTGACCAGATGGAGTTCTGGGGCAAAGTGAATTTCTTAAAAGGAGCCCTGGCCTTCTCCGATCACCTGACCACGGTAAGCCGCAAGTATGCGCAGGAAATCCAGACCAGCGAATATGGATTCGGCCTGGAAGGAGTGCTGAAGTCGCGTACGGGATCATTGACCGGGATCATCAACGGCGTGGATTACAACGAGTGGAGCCCGGAGAAAGACAAGTACATTGTCCGGCAATATTCTGCTGAGAGTCTTCAAGGCAAGAAAGAATGCAAGTACGATCTGCTGCGCCAGTTCGGCATGGAAAAAGCGCCTATCGATACGCCGGTGATTGGCATTGTGTCGCGCTTCGCGGCGCAAAAAGGTTTTGACCTGATTGAAGAAATTGGCAACGATTTGGCGCGCCTGCCGCTCATCGTCACAGTGTTGGGCAGCGGCGACAAGAAATACCAGGAAATGCTGCTGAAGCTGCAGAAGCAACATCCGGACAAAATCGCCGTGAAAGCGGCGTATGACAACGGGCTGGCGCACAAGATTGAAGCCGGAGCAGACATGTTCCTGATGCCCTCGCGCTATGAGCCCAGCGGCCTGAACCAGATGTATAGCCTGCGCTATGGAACGGCGCCAATCGTCCGCGCCACAGGCGGCCTGGACGATACGGTTGAGCAGTGGGAGCCGACTTCAGGTAAAGGCACCGGCTTTAGGTTCAGCGCATATTCCGGTGTGGCGCTGCTGAACTGTATTCACGAGGCATTGCGGGCGTTCAAGGACCAGTCCGCGTGGCTCAAACTAATACAGAACGGCATGAAAAAAGATTTCTCCTGGACCGCCTCGGCCCGCGAATATGTGAAGGTCTACGAGCGCCTCTCGCCGCCCAAGCCGTCAGAGAAGGTACTGGAGTTCAGCAGGGTGTAGTTTTCTTTCACCACAGAGGGCACAGAGGAACACGGAGAAAAACACTGTGCCCCCTTCTTCTCTGTGACTCTCTGTGTCCTCTGTGGTTAAGCTGCTTTCTTCTTTTGCGCGAAATACCAGAACACCGGAACGCCCGCCAGCATCACCAGCGTCATCACGATGGTTCCGACCAGTGAATGATGGAGCTTGTCGATGAACGTGTAATAGAGCAGCACGGCCGCAGCGACCACGAACAACGTGGGCACCACGGGATATCCCCAGGTGCTATAGGGGCGTGCAGCATTCGGTTCGCGAATGCGGAAGATGAAGATGGTGCTGGCGGCGATCATGTAGAAGAGCCATTCGGAGAAAATCGCGAGTTCAAGGAAGTCGCGGAACGATCCGCCGCCCAGCTGTAGCGCAATGGCCATGACGCACTGGACGATGAGAGCCAGCGACGGAGTATGAAAGCGCGGATGGACTTCAGCCAAGGCTTTGAAGAAATAGCCATCGCGGGCGACGGCAAATGGAATACGCCCGCCGCTCATGATGGTTCCATTGAGCGTCACGAACATGGAGAGAGCCATTCCGGCGGATACCAGCAGAGCGCCCGAACGGCCAATCGCGATCAGCGTTGCCGATGAAGCAGGCACGGGTGACGCCGCTACAGCTGCGGCCGGCATCACAAACTGCACGGCCGCGTTTACGCCGATATAAAGCACAGCCACAATCGCCACGCCGGCTATCAACGCTATGGGAATGCTTCGCTCAGGATTACGAATCTCACCGCTGACCATGTTGAGATCGTTCCAGCCGTCGTAAGCCCAGAGCGCAGCGACAAGCGCGGCCATAAAGCCTGCCATCCCACCTTTGGCCCCGAGAAAAGTAGTGCCAAAGTTGCTCCAGCTTCCGCTGGTGGCGCTGAACCCCGCCGCGATGATCACGATGATCATCACAATTTTGAGGGCGGTCATAACCAGCTGGAAGTTTCCAGCCTTGCGTACGCCCAGGTAATTCAAGGCGGAGATCAGGATGGTGGCGGCGATGGCCAGCAGGTGCCCGTAAGTAAGCTGGTAACCGCCTTGCAGAGCAAATATCGGATGAGGAAGAAAACTAAATGCTGAGAAATTGCCGAGCACGCGCACCAATCCGCTGGTTACGCTGGCGATCGAGGCGGGCTTGGCGATGAGAAACCACGTCCAGGCGTAGAGAAACGAGGGCAAGGGACCGTAAGCGTCGCGGATATAAACGTATTCGCCACCGGCCCAGGGACGTACAGCGCCAAGTTCGGCATACGTAAGCGCGCCAAAGAAAGAAAGCAGGCCGCCGACGATCCATGCGAGATAGACCAAGCGTGCCGAGCCTACGGCCTGCATCATCTCCGCTGGAACAAGAAAGATTCCGCTGCCGATGATGGTCCCGACGACAATAGCCGTTGAGTGCCAGGCGTTTAATTCGCGCAGCAGGTCAGGCGCTGGTTTGGGCGCGCTTTGCATCAGTCTCGGCCTCCAGAAGGCTTGCCAGATATCCCACCACAAATGTGGTGATGGAGCCAAACGTCACATACCAGGTCCAGGCGATGTGCGTCCATCTCCAGATATAAATGTTCAGAGCCAGTCCGCAGAGCATACCAGCAATTGCGCCGCTCTGTGTGGCGCGGCGCGTGAGCAGTCCAAGAAGAAATACCCCAAGCAATCCGCCATAGGCCAATGAAGCAATGGTAAGGCCTTTTTCCAGCACGTTGCCGCCATAGCGCGACGCCAAAGCCAGTCCGAACAGGGCAACACCCCAGACCACGGTAGCGATGCGCGAAAGGCCGAGGCGTTTGTTGTCAGAAGTTTCTGGCTTCCTACGCAGGTAGAAATCGATCATCGTGGTGGAAGAGAGCGAGTTCAACGCGGCGCTCAGGTTGGACATGGCCGCGGCCAGGATTGCGGCGATCAACAGGCCGGCAATGCCGTGCGGCATGTGCTCCACAATGAACGTGGGGAAAACATAGTCATTGGTGGCGAAGTGGCCGGTGGGAGGAAATTGGCGATAGAAAACCCAGAGTCCTGCGCCGACCAGC
>DASXIL010000692.1:0-2695 GCA_036497985.1 Candidatus Angelobacter sp.
GCACAAAGCTGGCATTGCGGATAAAGCGGCGGAAGACCGTGTCCGTCACTCCGGCCATGGGAGCAAGAATTGTTGCGGGAGTAATGCGGACATTGCCGATCAGGAGAGAGTCCGGCACCTGCGCGCCTTGCGGTGCGACGGTGTTATTGGCCGGATTTTCCCAGAATTTCTTCATTGGCTACAAGTTTACCTTCACCACGGAGAGACTGGAGCACGGAAATAAACGCCGAGTAACGAAAGTGAATAATCTGAGCAGATTAACAATCGCTCCGAGCTGACGCGCTCTCAGCATCTTCTGAAAACGAACTGATTAAGCCAGGCCTTGGTTTTCTCCGTGCCTCCGTGGTGAAAATTGGTTTGCTTCTTCCAAAACAAAGCCTCCGCCACGGCGGAGGCCTCAATCAAACTCGCGGCCTTATTGCTTGGTGGCCTCTGCGGTCTTCGCTGCCTGGGCCTTGCCGGCGTCGGACTTGGCATACTTGCGGCGGAACCGCTCGACGCGTCCGGCGGTGTCCACCAGCTTCTGCTTGCCGGTAAAGAACGGGTGGCAATTCGAGCAGATTTCCAGGTTAATGGCGCCCTTATGGGTGGACCGGGTGGTAAACGCGTTTCCGCACGCGCAGTGCACTTTTGTCTCTTCGTATTTGGGATGGATTGCTGGCTTCATTGCCTCGGAATACCTTTCGCGGTAAGCCTTATTTTACCTGAAATTAGCTGATTTTGGCTAGATATGACGTTCTGCTTTGATGAGACTCTCACCTCAAAAGATTCAAACCAGGAATCGAAGCGGTTCGTTCTCACAATCGATCTGAAGATGGTGGGTGAGGGTGCTGCCCCCTCCCGGCTCGCTAATCTGGCGATTTCCGGGGTTTATAAGACCCCGCTGCACGGCTGGTGCTACCCACCGTCGAGCGGAATCGTATTATGGGATCAAATCTCACGGAACCAATTCTATCAGCTCTTCACTTTGACCGGTGCCCACAGTGCCAGCTCTGACCTGATCTCCTGGTATTTCAGCAAGCTGGCGGGTATAAAAACAAAACGCAGCATCCTTGCAAACCCACCTCGATCCATGACCTTAAGTCCCCGCCTGTTTTCTGAGATTGACTTGATCTCTTCCCGCCCAATGCGCTTTTTGAACGTCCACCGGCCGATTAGAGTGCGGCCTTCAATGAAATTCTGGCCGATGATTACGCTGCCACCTTGAAAGGCTGTAAAGGCACACCAAGCCCCAACCACTACGGGCATGATCAAAGTTTCAATTACAGGTTGGTGCTTCCAGTGCAATAGGCTTTCGATGATCCAGCGGAAACCAAACATGAAACAGGTTATGGCAAAAAATACAACTGTCTTTTCGGCCCAGGACGGGCTGACCTCGAGGCGCGAAATATCATAGTGGCGAGTCTGGAGTTCCATGGCGTGGGCAGTTTCAGGATTCTAAAGGATCTCCATATGGCGTAAAATCGATTATTTAGCTTAGTCATCAAGCCCAGCCAGGAGCCCTTGCCCTATGATTCGCAGTGACATCCTTCAGAAGTTCCCTGACCTCTTTGGCGCTAAAAAGGTGAATGGTCGCGACATGAACGTCCAGGAGACGATTACCACGCTCACTCGCGAACTGCGGCCGGAGATCGCCGCCGCGTTGACTGCCCGCCGCCAGATTCTTGAGTCGCCTGCGCCGGTGCGTGAGAAATACGGCTGGCCCAAGTGGGAAGAGAAATTCGAAGATCCAATAAAAGGCGGTACGTGGACGTATCGGCAGATCGTCCAGGGCATGATCGACAATTTTCTTGGCCGTGAAACCGAGTCCCGCTGGCGTTTAAACGATGAAGTCGCGATCCCCAAAGATGCGCATCCGCTAAAGAATCCCGGCCTGGAACTGACCGGTCCATGGCATCCGCTGGATATGGCGTTCAACGCGCTCAACAGTCCGGCGCCCATGAACATGCCGGACTTTGAAGACGCGTCGCCCACGCACTTCCTCCCCGATGGCACCCCCAGCAACGTACCCGTGGGCGTTTTCGCGGCGCTGCAGAATGCGAAAGAGATTTTTGCCGGCAGCTGGACCGGCAAACCTTATGAAGTGGTGAAGAAAGGCAAGACGCGCGCTTACAACATCACCAAGCCTCCGGCACAGTGGCCCACGCGCTTTGGCCGTCCGCCGGGACTGCACATCAACTACGATCACGTCACAGTCGATGGCCGGCCCGCTCCTGCCACCATTGTCGTCACCACACTCTGGGCGTTCAACAATTTCGACTCGCTCAAGAACGCGGGCAGCGGCGTTTATTTCTATATCCCGAAGCTGCAAACGCCCAAAGAAGCGCTGATCGTAGAAAAGATCCTCTCGCGGCTGGAATCGATGATCGGCATTCCCGCGGGCTCCATCAAGATTAAGATGTTGTATGAAGAGGGCAATGCCGGGCGCACGCTGCCGGCAATCGCCTGGACCCTGCGCCGCCGCCTGCTCGGCACCAACGTTGGCCGCTGGGACTACCTGGGCAGCCTGATTGAAATGTGGAAGGACGATCCCAAGGGCATCTATCCTGATCCGCAATCCATCGGCATGGCTTCACCCAACATGATTGCCTATCAGCGTTTCAATGCGCTCATGATGCTCATGGGCGGCATGAAAAATGGCGAACTGGCCAACGCTGCGCCAATCGGCGGCATGGCCGCGGTCATGATTTATCAG
>DASXIL010000693.1:0-5420 GCA_036497985.1 Candidatus Angelobacter sp.
ACCAAGGGCTGGAACCGCGATCTGGAAATTGTCGGCATTGGATACCGCGCGGAGTTGAAGGGCAAGAACACCGTTGTGTTCACGCTGGGCTATTCGCACCCGATTGAATTTCCGCTGCCTACGGGCGTGACGGCAGCCGTCGATCCCAAGCAGACCAAGCTGACGATCAGCGGCATTGATCGCCAGAAAGTTGGACAGGTTGCTGCGGACATGCGCAGCCTGCGTCCGCCGGACCCGTACAAGCAGAAGGGCGTTCGCTATGTGGGCGAGAAGTTGAAGAAGAAGGTCGGTAAGACCGGAGCGAAATAGATTTGGTAATCGGGAAATTTGGTAATTGGGTAATTGAGTTGAGAGCGTAATAGATGTGAGCTTTTCAATTACCAAATTGAAAATTGAAAATTACACAATTGACGGTTCCGCGAAGTTTAATTTTTTTGATCGCGCTGCCAGGGCTGTGCGAAGCAAAGGGTAAAAACATGATTCCAGATAGTTCGAAAGACAAAACACGGCGGCGGATCCACCAGCGGCTTCGCGGAAGGCTTTCCGGATCGACGGAGCGTCCGCGGCTGAACGTGTACCGTTCACTGAACCACATTTATGTGCAGGTGATTGATGATGCCTCCGGCACCACGCTCGCCTCAGCCAGCACGGTGAAGGGCAAAAAGGGCGGCAAGAAGACGGGCGGCAACGTTGCCAGCGCCAAAGAAATCGGCAAAGAGATTGCGCAGCGGGCGCAGGAAAAAGGAATCAAGAAAGTAGTATTTGACCGTGGCGGGTATCTCTACCACGGGCGCATCAAGGCGCTGGCGGATGCCGCGCGTGAAGCAGGTCTGGAGTTCTAAATAAAATGGCAATCCCAACGAAAAGAAAGCTCGATGCCGGCAACTACCAGTTGAAAGACCAGGTAGTGGCCATCAACCGCGTGACCAAGGTGGTCAAGGGCGGCAAAAACATGTCATTCGCGGCGTTGGTCGTGGTGGGCGACCCCACTGCGGGCGTGGTCGGATATGGTTCCGGCAAAGCCAAGGAAGTGCCGCAGGCCATCCGCAAGGGGATTGAATCGGCCAAGAAAAATCTGATGCGGGTCAACCTGAGCAAGACCTCGATTCCGCATGCCGTGCTGGGAACGTTTGGTTCCGGCCGGGTATTGCTGAAGCCCGCTCCGGAAGGCACTGGAGTAATCGCCGGCGGGGCGGTGCGCGCGGTGATGACATCGGTGGGCGTGCAGAACGTGCTCACGAAATCGATTGGCACCGCCAATCCGCACAACGTGATCAAAGCCACGTTTGATGCGCTCTATAAACTTCGCGACCGCCAGGATGTGGCCACACTGCGCGGAAAGTCGCTGCAGGAGCTGTAAAATGACGGCACAGAAAAAGAAAATTCGTCTTCAATATGTGCGCTCGAAGATTTGCACGCCGGTGAAACACAAGTTGGTGGTGAAAGGGCTGGGCTTTACCCGGCTTTATCAGGTGGTGGAACGGGAAGACACGCCGTCGATTCGCGGCATGGTAGCCAAGATTCCGCACCTGGTGCAGATCTTAGATAAATAGCAAGTGGGATCGAGATATCTCGAGATTTGGTAATTGAGTAATTTGGTAATCGGGTAATTGAAACCAAGCTGTTGGAAAGCGTGATGGGTCAATTACTAAATTACCCAATTACCAGATCCAAACCAGGGAAACCGAGTAGTCATCGTCGGCTGAATACGGGCGGTGATTGCGCAAAAGGGAAATCAAGTGCCAACGAACTTATCGAACTTACGGCCTCCCAATGGCGCCACGTCCAACAAGAAGCGCGTGGGCCGGGGCATGGGCAGTGGAATGGGAAAGACTTCAACGCGAGGCCATAAAGGCCAGCGTTCCCGCTCAGGCTCGCGCATGATGCGCGGCTTTGAAGGCGGCCAGATGCCGTTGCATCGTCGCTTGCCCAAGCGCGGCTTTACCAATATTTTCCGCGTGGAATACCAGGTAGTGAACCTGGACCGCCTTGTGGAACTGGGTGAAAAGAACATTACTCCGGAACTCCTGATCAAGAACGGCGTAGTACATAAGAACGATCTGATCAAGGTGCTGGGCGATGGCGAACTCAAGACGGCGCTGACGGTGCAGGCGCATAAGTTCTCCAAGTCGGCTGAAGAAAAAATCACCAAGGCCGGCGGCAAGATTGAGATTATTGGCGGCGCTGCCGTTGCGGCCGCGACCAAGGACGAACCCCAATCGGGCAAAAGCAAGGCACCTTCGAAACTAAAGAAAAAGGTGACCTAAATGTTCGAGAAACTGGCGAATATCTTTCGAGTACCGGACCTGCGCAAGCGCGTGCTGTTTACGCTGGCCATGCTGGCGGTCTATCGCCTGGGTTCGCACATTCCCACGCCGGGCATCAATACGGACGCGCTGCAGAAGGCGTTTGAGCAGCAGAGCGGCGGACTGCTGGGATTTTATGATCTGTTCAGCGGCGGCAACCTTCGCCGCTTGACGATTTTTGCTCTGGGCATCATGCCGTACATCACGGCGTCGATTATCTTGCAGCTGCTCACAGTGGTTTGGGAACCCCTGGCGCGCCTGCAAAAAGAAGGCGACCTGGGCCGGCGCAAGATCACCCAGTGGACCCGCTACCTGACGCTGATTCTTTCCATCCTGCAAAGCATGGGCATCGCTTTTACGCTGGAAGCGCAAAAGTTTGTGATAGACCCGGGAGTGCCGTTCATCCTGAAGACGATCATCACGCTGACCACAGGCAGCATCTTCATCATGTGGCTGGGCGAGCAGATCACGGAACGCGGCGTTGGCAACGGCATGTCATTGCTGATTTTCGCCGGCATTGTGGTCGGATTGCCGAAAGCCGTAGTTGATTTGGCGCAAAAAGCGCGGTCGTCAGCCTGGGGCAGCTTTACCGTGCCGGCGCTGCTGATTCTCGTCGCGATCATGGTCCTGGTGGTGGCGTTCATCGTTTTTATGGAACGCTCAGAGCGGCGCATTCCCGTGCAATATGCCAAGCGCGTTGTAGGCCGCCGGATTATGGGTGGCCAGGCCACGCACCTGCCGTTACGCGTGAACTCCGGCGGCGTGATGCCGGTGATCTTTGCTTCATCGCTGCTCAGTATTCCGCAGATGCTTACGCTTTCCAACGCGTTTAAACCGGGCGGAACGCTGAACCGCTATTTTGGCGGCATCATGGAGCAGTTGAAGTGGGGCGAGCCGCTTTACACGCTGCTGTACGCGGTCGGCATCATCTTCTTTGCTTACTTCTACGTTTCCATCGTGTTCAACCCGTCGGACGTGGCGGACAACATGCGGAAATACGGAGGATTTATTCCCGGGATACGTCCCGGCCATCGCACGCGCGACTACATCAATGACGTGCTGACGCGTGTAACGCTGGTGGGCGGCTTGTACCTGATCCTGATCTCGCTGATTCCGGAGTGGATGATCGCCGGAATCCATCTTGATCACATACCGTGGATTGGGCCGAAAGTGTTCAGCGGCCTGCCAACATGGGTGCTGCACGGATTGAACGTGAACTTTTACTTTGGCGGCACATCGCTGCTGATTGTGGTGGGCGTGGCCATGGATACGGTGAACCAGATCGAGTCGCAACTGGTCATGCGCCATTATGAAGGCTTTACTTCCCGCAGCGGACGCGTCCGCGGCAGAAGGCTCTGGGGTTAAGCGGAATTTCCGGCCGGCACGGTGTTGACGCTATGAGCGGAAGAAACATACCTGTTGGTCCGATCGTCCTGCTGGGAGCGCCAGGAGCAGGCAAAGGCACACAGGCCAAATTGATTGCCGGACATTACGGGATTCCCCATATTTCCACCGGGGACATTCTGCGGAACAATGTGGCCCGCGGCACGGAGTTGGGCAGAAAAGCGAAAAGGGTCATGGAGCGGGGCGACTTGGTGTCCGACGACCTGGTAAATGGGATGGTTGCAGACCGGATCAAGCAACCGGATTGTGACCGGGGATTTGTTCTGGATGGCTTTCCGCGCACGGTAGCGCAGGCGGATTGGCTGGATCGTGAGTTGGCGGCGAAGGCAGGAGAGAGAAAGCCCACGGTTGTCGTAGACGTTGAGGTAAGTTATAATCAATTACTGCAACGGCTTACAGGCCGCCGTACTTGTCCTGTCGACGGCAAGATTTACAACATCTATCTCCAGCCGCCCAAAACTGAAGGCGTTTGCGACGTCTGCGGCACCCAGTTGTTCCAGCGCGTTGACGATACGGAAGAGGTCATATCTGAGCGTTTGAAAAGCTATGAGCGCCAGACCAAGCCTCTGGAAGAGTTTTACCAGAAGCAGGGACGTTTGCGCTGTGTCAACGGGGACCAACCTGTTGAAAAGGTCATGGCGGAAATGTTTCGCGCGATTGAAGGCGGCGCGGCTGCGGCAGGCACTGAGGCTGCGGCAGGCACTGAATAGTAAGAATGATTAATTGCAAATCACAATCCGAACTGGCAAAGATGAAGCGCAGCGGGCAGATTGTCCGCCAGGTGCTGGATGCGGTAAAGGCCCTGGTTGCCCCCGGTGTTTCCACCATGGATTTGGAGAACCTCGCGGAAGAAAAGATTAAGGAGTTCGGCGCCAAGCCGGCATTCAAAGGCTATTGCGATTATCCCTGCGTGCTGTGCACGTCAGTGAACAATGAAATCATTCACGGCATCCCATCGGAAAAGCGTGTGCTGAAGGAAGGCGATATCGTTTCCATCGATTGCGGCGTGGTGCTGGACGGCTATTATGGCGACTCAGCCATCACCGTCCCGGTGGGCAAGTCGCTGGCGCCTGAGTTGCAGAAGCTGCTTGATGTGACAGAGACCTCGCTGAAGAAAGCCATCGCAGAAGTGAGACTGGGAAAGACGGTTGGTGACGTGGGTGCTGCGGTGCAAGAATACGTTGAGGCCAACGGATTTAGCGTGGTTCGCGAGTTTGTGGGGCACGGAATAGGCACGCGGCTGCATGAAGACCCGCAGGTACCGAATTTCGGCACGCGCGGCCACGGAACACGCCTGCGTGAAGGCATGGTCATCGCCATTGAGCCGATGGTCAATATTGGCAAGCCAGGAGCGCGTGTCCTGGACGATAAATGGACAGCAGTCACTGAAGATGGCAGCTACAGCGCGCATTTTGAGCACACCGTTGCAGTAACGCGGAATGGTCCGCTGGTGTTGACTGAGTAGTTGGAAGTGAGTAAAGAAGACGCGATTGAGGTTGAGGCGTCTTGCAGGCGTGAGCGAAGCGGGAGCCTGGCAGCCGAAATCCCGAGCAAAGCGAGGGATCTCTACAATTGAGACTCTCAAGGAGCTAGGTGAGTAAAGAAGACGCGATTGAGGTGATGGCAACGGTGGTCGAACCGCTGCCGAACGCCATGTTCCGGGTGGAACTGGAAAACAAGCATCAGGTGCTGGCGCACGTTTCCGGCAAG
>DASXIL010000694.1:0-3406 GCA_036497985.1 Candidatus Angelobacter sp.
AATCAATTTCATCGCCGACGCGATGAACGTCTGCCTGAAAGCACGCGATCTGCCAGCGAATCGCTAGACGCTGACACTGCTAGTGGGTCATTTTTTCAAACTGACCCACTGCCATGAATCGTGAGCAGTTGACATTGGCGAACGATGTTGCTTAGGCTGTGGGTTCCCTATGTCGACGCCTCTGGATAGTTTGAACGCCAAGATTTTCCGCGAGCAGTTGCACAGCCAATTTACGGTCCGTCAGGACAATAGCGCAACGATCACGCTTGAACTGGTTGATGTAGTCGAGAATGATCTTTCGCCAAAGATGGAGCTCTTCTCGCTTCAGTTCCGCGGGCCGGCCGCGCCCCGCATGGCCCAGCATATCCACACGCTGGAGCATGACAAGCTGGGCCGCTTCGATATCTTCCTAACCGCCGTAGCCGGCGACGCGCAAAGCATCACTTATGAATCGGTGTTCCATCGCTTCCGCAAGACCGCCCCATGACGCGCGACAAGACGAGCGATGCGCAGACCGCTCTGCGCCCGGTCACCGAGGCCGACGACGATTTCATTTTCAACTGTTATGGCAGCACTCGCGCGCAGGAGCTGGCGCAGGTGCCGTGGAGCCCGGAGCAAAAAGAAACTTTTGTCAGGATGCAGTACACCGCGCAGAAGCAGCACTATGCGGCAGAAGCACCGCAGGCCAGCCACGACATTATTTATGTAGACGCAACTCCGGTGGGCCGGATCTTTCTGGACCGCCGCGAGGACGCGCTGCACATTCTGGACATCACGGTGCTGCCGCAGCATCGCAACCAGGGAACAGGCTCGCTGCTGCTGCGCCGGCTTCTCGACGAGGCGAACAAACTCGGGAAGCCGGTCACCATCTACGTGGAAAGCTTCAATCCCTCACTGCGTTTCTTTGAACGCCTGGGTTTCCGGAAAGACCACGAGAAGGGATTTCACCTGTTGATGAAATGGCACCCGGCGCATTGATGCCGCCCACAGCCGGCGCTCCGGAAGGCACGGCAATCACCGACGCGTCCAGCCGATTCACCACAGCTGTATAGACCTGACTGCCGTTTCCACCCGGCACGGTGAACAGCGCAAAGCGTCCCAGGTCCTGGTGCTCAAACAAATGGGTATCCTGCGGCACCGGTGACGATCCGCCAAACAACAGGACAAACCCGCTGCTAGCGGGCGCGAATCCGTTTCGCTTGTTAGCGACCGCGAAGCTTGCCGGGTTCACTGGCGCGATTGCCGGCAGGTCCTCAACGGCAAGCAACGTGACCCAAACCGGCAGTTGACCGGCACCGGTGAAGACCTTAAAGTTTGTGCCGACCGCACCGGAAAACGCGTTACGGCCCAAGTGGTCCAGCGCCGCGGCGTGGTCTTGCCAGTTGCCGGAACCGGCCCCTGGAGTCCTTTGAGGGCCACCTTCTTCATTGCCCCCGATGGGGCCCCGGCGCTCGCCGAAAGCCATGAGTGGATTGCCGGCGCAGGCCACGGCGGCCAACACTCCGTGGCGCAAAAATATCCGTCTGGAAAATGCCAAATTGCACCTCCGCTCATTTAAGAGCATCGGAAAAAGTCTGATTTTTTGAGGTCCCGTCTTGCAGAAAACAATTTGGGGGAAACGCCCCACTTCGTGCAGATTCGCCCGGGGCGGTAGAACCGGAAGCAAGTTGATCCTACCCGGAACACCGCCGGATTTCCAGCACCAATTTGCCATTTTGGGAAAAACTTCAGTAATTACCGGAGATTCGGTTGTGCAAGGGGTGGGCCCTTCGGCGGTCCCGGGGCCGGGGCGATAACTTCTTTGTAAAGCTCGGGAGCCAGTATGAAAGGTTTTTAACACCCCGGTTACTTTCAGCTATTGTTATCGCCAATATAAGTAGCCTTTTTTCTTGACAATCCGTCGCGTACAAAGCAGAGTACATGGAGTAAGTTCACCCCCAAATAGGTTTTGCAAATCTTGAGCCGATCTGCCGCGACTTCCGGAAGGCAGGTTCTGCTTATTGATGGCTCTCTGCCATTAAACTTCCGGAAACCCAACTAGATTCAACAAGCGCTGCGCAAGGAGTTCTACCTGTGATTAGAAGTTCTTTGTCTCTCTGCAAACGTATTCTTGCCTCGGTCCAGTCTGTTTCCATCCTTCTTCTTCTGCTGATTTTGAGCGGGCTGGCGAATTATCGGCCGGCGGCGGCATTGCAGGCCCCGGTGAGCGGCCCAAAGATATGGCTGCAGGACAACCAGTCTCTTCCGGTTGCCCATACCGGTGCGGCGGCGAGCGTAATGACAGGAGCAGCGCAGCCAGTTTCACTGGCTTCTGGGGACATTGATGCGGATGGCGTGGCCGACCTGCTGGTCGGGTATAGCGCGCCGGGCGGCGGGGTCATTGCCGTGCATCGCGGCAATCTGGACGCCTTTGCTCCGCAGAGCGACGCTTCATTGCAAGCCATCGGCCGCGGCGAATTCCCGTCACCGTTCCTGACGCAAGCCAATACCTTCACGGTGCCAGTGAGCCCGGATTTTATTGCCATTGGCAATTTCACCGGCAACGGCGAGCGCGACCTGGTGGTAGCGGCGCGCGGCGGCAATGCACTCTATGTTTTCCCGGGCGACGGCAAGGGCGGGTTCGGCAATCCGCAAACAGTAACGCTCCAGGGCGGAGTTACGGCCCTGGCCGCAGGTGACTTTGGCGCTTCCGGGCAATTCACCACCTTGCTGGTTGGCACAAAAGGCATTGGAAAGTCATTTTCTTTGGTTGCAATGGCCGGCTCGTTCAAGGGGCTCGCGGTAACAGGCACGTTCCCGCTGAGCGCAGCGCCATCAAGCATCGATTTCGCCAATTTTGGCGGTACAGGCCGGGATGCCGCCTTTTTGGCGGGCGGACAGATTTTTATCCTGCGCTCTTCTTCCATGCAGGTAGTGCCGGTTTCCTTGCCGGTTTCCGCTCGCGCCTTTGCTCTGGGCTCGTTTATTTTTGACCGCAGCGGCGGAACGCAGATCGCCCTGCTGGCAGCCGATGGCAGCGTGCAGATCGCTGCCCGCGGCGAATTCGATCCGCGCACCTACACGGTTGAGGAATTCAGCGCAATCCGGCAGGCCAAGGTGCTTCATGAAATGCCTCCCCTGGGTCCGCTGGCCACCTTTCCAACCGGGTGGAAGATTGTAGATACGTTCCCCGGCGTTGGCACTCTTGCCCCTGGCCAGACTCCGGTGTTTTTCCGCACGCGAATTTCTTCCAACGGCGGCGACGACATCATGTGGCTCAACGCGGGCAACAGCCAGATGGCTGTGATTTCGCACCCCGACGCGGAGCCTGGAGCGCAAACGTTTGTTCCCGGACAGGTCTCGATCAAACCGTACACAGGCTCTCCCATCAACGCTCTGCCTATACGCATCAACATAGACGGACGTC
>DASXIL010000695.1:0-4007 GCA_036497985.1 Candidatus Angelobacter sp.
CGAAAGTTAGACGACCGGGAATTAGACCGCGATGATTTAGATCGTACCGGGCTAAAGCGTGGTGACTTAGACCGCCGTGCTTTTTTCGTCCGTATGGGATTAGGCTCGCTGAGCATTGCCGCCGCGGGCACTGCGGCCTTCGCCTACCAATATCTCTCTCCGAACGTGCTGTTTGAGCCATCCCCGATTGTTAATGCGGGCAAACCCGAAGACTATCCGGTGAATTCGGTGACGCTGGACGCGAACTCCGGAGTTTATCTGATTCACGCGCAGGAAGGACTCTTTGCCTTGAGTGCGATCTGCACTCACCTGGGCTGCCTGACCGCATGGAAGCCAGAGTTGGGCTCCATCGCCTGCCCCTGCCATGGCAGCAAGTTCTCTGTCTTTGATGCGAAGAACACTCCGGGACAAAAAATCGAGGGCCCCGCTCCGAAGCCTCTTCCCTGGCTGCGGACGTGGGTAAGTGATGAAGGTGATTTGATGGTGGATCGGTCAACAAATATTCGTCCTATGCAGTTTGTGAGAGTGTGACTATGGCGAAAAAAACAACAAATTCCGCCGGCAACTATTTCGACCAACTGCGTAGCACGCGGGTGTGGCAGTCGATTTTCCGAAGCGGGACCGGGTCGAGCACTCTGCACCGGGCGCTTGCCATCCAACAAAACATCTTCCTGCATCTTTTTTCAACCAAGGTGCGGACGCGCATGGCCAGCTTTAGTACGACCTGGTATCTGGGAACGTTAACCTTCGGGACATTTCTTATTCTCGTGGCCACGGGCATTCCGCTGATGTTCTACTACCATCCCTCGGTTCCGCAGGCCTATGCTGACACCAAAGATTTCCAGTTCGTTGTTTCATCAGGAATGTTCCTTCGCAATCTCCACCGCTGGTCCGCGCACGCGATGGTTTTTCTCGTGTTTGCGCACATGTTCAAAGTTTTCTATCGGGGAGCCTACCGCACTCCGCGTGAATTTAATTGGGTCATCGGTGTATTCCTGCTGCTGATCACTTTGCTGCTTAGCTATACCGGTTACTTGCTGCCTTGGGACCAACTCGCTTTCTGGGCGATCACGGTAGGTTCGAATATCGCATCCGCTGTTCCTGTACTCGGCAACAAAGTTCATTTCATGATGCTCGGCGGGAATTCAGTCAATGCCAATGCGCTGCTGCGCTTTTATGTTCTGCATTGCATGATTCTTCCGCTGATCGCGATGCTCTTTGTCGCCGTTCATTTCTGGCGGATTCGCAAAGATGGTGGCCTTTACGCGCATCACAGCGAGCCCACGACGATTGCATCGAAAACAACTGCGGCTCAGGAGATCCGCGAGGTGGCCGGATGAGCGATCAAAAAGATTTCACCGCCGGCATGGATTCCAACGCCAAGAAATCGCCAAGGCGAGTCGTCTTTGTCACCAGACGCACGTCGGCCCAGGTGAAAGTTACGGATGAAGATCAGATCCAGACTTATCCCGAGATCTTGTTCAGGGCGGTCGTTGCCATTGAAGTTCTCACCATAGCGCTCGTATTGATCGCGCTCAAATTCAACGCACCGCTGGAAGGTCTTGCCGATCCAACGCACACTCCGAATCCGGCGAAAGCGCCTTGGTATTTTCTGGGCTTGCAGGAATTGCTGCACTATTTTCCTCCGGTCGTAGCCGGAGTGCTGGCGCCAACTCTGGTGGTAATAGCCCTGGTGGTGATTCCTTACTTCAATATTAATGTCGAAGCCGAAGGATTGTTTCTGAAGCAACGCCAGAAACGCCTGCCTGTTTTCTATGCAGTGGTATTGGGGCTTTCTGTTTTTCTGCTGATTTTCCACGTATACGTGGCGCTGGTGCCGACACTGATTGTTGCCGCATTCATGCTGGTGGCCGCTAACAGTTCGCCTTTGTCGGCATCGGCCTTCCGGAGTTATCTGGCTTCGAAGCCTCTTTCTTACTGGATCATGACCTGGTTTCTGTTTGAACTCGTAACTCTAACCGCGATTGGAACTTTTTTCCGTGGCCCAGGCTGGTCTTGGGTATTGCCCTGGAGGACCTGAGTGCAATCACCCAAAATTACGTTTGCCTCAGCGTGGCAGAAATTATTCGGTGATCCTGTTCGCGCCTTTGGTGTGGTCAGCCTGTTATTGCTGATCTCGTTGGCGATTGCTCCCGCCAAAAATCATTTCAGCGAGTGGCGCCATTACCAGAACAAATATCTGGCAATGATTCGCAATCGAGCAGACGCCGTCACACTGCAGCGCCATTTTCGGGGAGGCATCCAGCAGATTTGGCTTCCGGAGCTGGCAGCCGTCGATCGCTGCACCAGTTGCCACGTAGGGCTAAAGGAAGCAGGCCTGGCTGACGTCAGCTCTCAACCTTTTCGGACGCATCCTGCAATACCTCACAAAATTGAGCAATTCGGCTGCGTGGTGTGCCATCGCGGACAGGGTGCGGCCACCACGGTTGAGGAAGCTCACCGCAGCACGCTGGCATGGGAGCAGCCAATTCTTCCGGCGCGATACATGGAATCCTCTTGTGGTCAGTGTCATCATGACCGCTTCACCGGCACCCCGCAGTTGGATCTTGGCCGCGAGCTTCTCACGCAATATGGCTGCATGAATTGTCATACGATCACACTACCCGCTGGCGGCAGGATGCAGGCAACGCACGATGCGCCCCCGCTTTCTCACATCGCCGATAAGACCACAAGGGAATGGATTTACGCGTGGTTGAAAGATCCTCAGGCTTACGCAGTTTCGGCGAAAATGCCGAATTTTAAATTAAGTGATTCGGATGCGCGCGACATTGCGAGTTTTCTTATCGCAAACAGCACGCCCCGGCAGAGCGATACGGCTTCGGTGCCAACGTTCGCAAAAATAACTTCCGATGCAACTGCGGGGGCCAGCTTGTATGGAGAGTCGTTCTGCGCTTCGTGTCACGCCGTGCAGAACGCAGCCGGCAACCTTGCTGGCGGAGATGTGGGCCCAGAACTCACCCGCATTGGCAGCAAAGTCAAGCCCGAGTGGCTCCGCGCATGGCTGCTCAATCCACGCGACTACGATCCGCAAACGGCCATGCCGCATTACCGCTTCAGCGATCAGCAGGTCTCGCTTCTGAGCACATTTCTACAGGATAAAACCGACTCCGACTTGCTCGCGAAGATTCAACTCGAAGCCCCTATGCCCGAGCAGATTGTACACGGCAAATTGCTGGTAGTGGAAAATGGATGTGCTGCCTGCCACGAAATTGATGGAATCAAAAAATCGGATAACTTTGCTCCCGACCTGACGCATATCGGCAGCAAGCCGGCTACGCAGATCGTATTCCTTCCGGGCATGCAACACAGTTTGCCGGATTACATCTGCGCCAAAATTCGCCAGCCGCGGTCTTTTGGGCCAGGGCTCAAGATGCCGCAGTTCAGTTTTACTCCGGTGCAGATCGATGCTTTGACCACGTCACTGCTCGCACTTAACGATCGCACGCAAACCCTGCCTGCAGCATTGAATCTGCCGCCGCAACCGCCATCGACATATCAACCCGCTGGCAAGGCCGGCCAACTCATTGCTGACCTTGCATGTTTCAGTTGTCATGCTATTAACGGGCGCGGCAGTAACATGGCTCCCGATCTGAGCTGGGAAGGAAGTGCGGTCCAGCGGGACTGGCTTCGGGAGTTCCTGAAGAATCCCAACACGCTGCGGCCGGCGCTGATTCGCCGCATGCCCAAATTTAATCTTTCTGACTCCGAAATTACGGAACTCACCGATTACATCATGACGGTCTACCAGATTCCCGCGTTCGATCGGGAGTCGATGCCCTCCATGGCATATACATCGGCTGAGGTGGAACAGGGCAGGCAGCTCTTTTACTCTAAGTACGCCTGCCAATCATGCCACATTGTCGATCCAAAACTAGACAAAGGCTACATTGGACCGACGCTTACGCAAGTAGGCGGACGACTTACTCCTGCCTGGATTTATCACTGGCTCAAAAATCCTCAGGCGTTGCGTTCGGGAACGGCCGAGC
>DASXIL010000696.1:0-6922 GCA_036497985.1 Candidatus Angelobacter sp.
ACACGGAGGAAGCTCTGAACCCTACGCCAACTTGGGGGACCCAGATCGGGTGAACGGAAACTCAAACCTTACGCCGCTGACAAGCTCCCGGGCACCAGATTAGTGGAGCGGCCCTGGGCTGCCAGTTCGCGCTCGGCGGCACGCAGCACGACGTATTTGGCTTCCGGCAGATCGAGCGCCGGAATCACCGTCATGGTCTTCAATATCCCGGCCAGCTCATAGTAGGCGCGCCGGCACTTTTTCATAAAGTCCACGGGATACTCAGGCTTACGCGCATAGGCGGCGGCAGGGTCAGCATCGAGCAGGTAGGCAATATCGGGCCGGGGCACAAAGCCGTGAACGAACTTGACGAATGTCCGGCTCAGCGGGTTTTTGAGGTTCAGGTTGGAAAGCTCGTCGTAAATATAGCGATCCAGGATCACGACGTCCGCACCGCTCTTTTTGGCGCGGGCCACCACACGGCAGAGATGGATCGAGTCCAGCAGGTAAAGGAAATGGCGGGCCAGAGTCAGATGCCAGCCGCGCACGTTCTTATCTCGGCGGTTTACCGGTTTGCCCGGGGCGCCAATGCCGCGTTCGCTCTTATAGACCTTATGGACGAAGCCTTCACGGTATTTCACCCCGACGACCACGTTGTCCCAGAATGCCAGCAGCGTGGTCTTGAGTCCGGCGGCGTGCAGCGCGGAGCGCAAGCTTTCAATCTGCGTGGATTTACCGGAACCATCCACGCCGGAGAATGAGATGAGCAAAGGCGAGTTGGCAGCGTTGTGAGTCATTGGGTTCGGCCCGTCCGTGTTGCATAGTGCTGTTTGACAACCGATCGTTACAAAGATTCGATTGCAAAATGTCGGCTATTACAAACTATCTGCCGGTAACGCCGGCAACGCCGGTCCCAGGAGGCGTCGACGAGGTGCCGTGGCTGAGCGCAAAGATCGTCCCTAAAGCTGCGCCGGCTGCGGCAACCGCGCCGATCTTGAGTATCAGTGAGCGTGTCTGGTGCTGCTTGGCCGGAGCAATAGCGATACCTGCCGGTTTTGCTGCTGCGCCTCCTGTTGTTGGGACGCTTTCCGCAGTCGCGGCGCCCACAGGCTCAGTCTGCGTCTTGGGCTTTGGCCCTTCAGGAACGGTGGTGGTCTGCGCCGGAGCTGCGTTTGTCGATGGTTGCTGCTGCGGCTGGTCTGAAGCGTCAGGATACGTGGTAACGGGCGCGAGCGGCGCTTGCGATGGATTTACGCTTGTCCCGGGCGATGCCGGCTGCTGAGGCTGAGCCTGGTCTACCGGGGCTGCGGGCTGCGTATTCTGCGCCGGAGCCGTTGCTGGAGCGGTAGCAGTTGCGGGCTGGGCCTGGTTGGTCTGCGCAGGCTGAGTCGTGGCTGGTTGTTGTGGCTGCTGGCTGGTTTCCGGCGGCTGTTGCGCCGTGGAAGGATTACTCTGCTGGGCGCGCAGCAGCGGCGCCGTGCACAGGCCGGTAATCAACAGGGTACTCAGGATTCTCGTAACTCGGTATTGCACTGTCATAAAAACCTCGGGGAACTTGGTTTTTCGGGCTTATTTGGATTTCAAAGGATGAGTGCCTGGGGCAAAAGCGCCCAGGTTCTCTGTTCCGGCGGTTGCCGCAAGCAACCTGGCCAAATCAGTGTCTCTGTCCCAATGATGTTTGATGCGGTTTTTAAGGCAGCGGGTTAGCGTATACAGGCTGGTTTTATACCAGCAGCACTTTTCCATCTGCGGAGAGAAAACGGCCACCATTCTGGCATTTCTAAGGTGCTCTGGCCCGCCTGCCAGCAGGGAGGCAATAAATCGATGGTTGCCTTCCAGCAGCGTGACTCGGCGTTCCTCGTCAATACCCAGCAGAATGATCATCCCTTTGGGCAGGCCGGTAGGAAGGTTGGCGCAGATGTCTGAAATCTTTTCGATGAACTCGTTCGGCTCCGAGCTTTTGAGCTCCCGGATTCGCGCCGCCACGTCCAGCGCCTTGAAGTTGCCGCGGGCGATCTTTCTCCAGTGTGCGCGAGGGAAAACGCTTACCTGCTCCACGTCTTCCGGCTCGAACTCAATCTCCCACCAATGCCGGTCTTCAGGAAGCTCCCACCACATGGTGTCCCGGCGGCGGAACAGCAGAATGCGGCGGATTTCATTTTCCGTTGCGTCTGTCAGGTTGGGATGTTCCACCAAAGAGGCAAAGCGATCGCGGTCAGCGTCATATTCCTTCTGGAAGAATTCGCCGCGAAGGAATTCCGCGATGACCTCGGCTTCGGTAAGTCGACGCAACTTTCTCATATGGCCTCAACCAGCTCCGCCTCTTTGTGGCGGCGCAGAAAGGGCAACGCGACCAGCGCCAGCATGGCAGCCATCAAAACGATTCGTACCATGATGACCTCATGCAATGACTGATGGAACAGCCCAATGCCCAGCACCAGAGCGCCGCTGAAGATCAGCTGCAGCCAGCCGGTGTTGGCAATGCGGCGCGACATCTCGTACGCAATAAACACCACGCTGAGCGAATACAACGCGGTAGCTGCGGCATAGAGCGCCAGCAGCCAGCCGATTTCAATGAAGCGCGAACCAAATATCACACCCATGATCAAGTGGGGGAAAAGAGCGGCGGCGGCGATGAAGATCAGGGAAAGGCCTGACACTAACAGCAAAGGCAGGCCGATGCCGTGGGCTTTTTTGTGTTCCGGGCCGGCAGCGGCAGCCATAGGAAACATCGCATTGACCACGCCGAACCATGAAGCGAAATAGAGCAACCGGCCAATCTGTGAGATTGCAGCGTAAACGCCAGCAGGGTCTGAGGGGAAGAAATGCTTGACCAGCAGAATATCGATATTGTTGATAATGACCTGGCCAACAAAGAACACGATCGCCTGTACCGCTTCCGCGTACGAAGGTGGCTCAGCTGTGCCGGCCTTCACGCGCAGTTGCGCTGGGATTCGAGGAATAAAACACGCCACAATCACCGAAGCCGAAATCGCGCCCACCGCGCCAAGCACACCGTATCCGGCCACGACCAGGCCTGCTCCGACAAAAAATCGTATGAGCGCTTCAAGAACAAAGTTGCCACCCAGTCGTGGGAAAGAGCAGACACCTTGCATTGCGCCGCGCTTGACGCCTAGCGGCGCATACGCCGCAATACCAATCGCAAGCAGTCCAATGATCCAGGGGCTTGGCACGTTCAAGTATGTTGCAACCGGTTTCTGGGCCAGAAAAAGCACTCCGCCCAGAGCAAGACTGGCCATCCACGCTTTGCCGAGCAGGTTGTGGACCACCGCGGCCTTGCTTGAATCGGATTGATTTCTGGCGACAAACTTCGCGCAGACCAACTGAAACGCCAGACTGATGCATGATGCCAGCAGGAGCATCGTTACTGCGGCGTTGATGTTCCCAAATGCACCTGGCCCCAGCATTCGGGCCATCACCATGTTGTAGGCAAAGTTGAAAATGTTCACCAGCATCATGGCCACGAGCATGATGGCGCTGCCGTTCAGCAAGGTGGAACGGTCGCTGCGCTGCGGACGCACCGCAGCCGCGGCCACGGACGCATCGGCTGGTGTGAGAGTGATAACGCTTTCAGATTGCGGCATCACGCGAGATCTCTAAGCTGCAAGAGGATGGGTGGAACGTTTGTTATGTAAAAGTTGTTGCCGCATGGCATTGGGCAGGAATCCGCTGAAGCTGCGGGCCGCCTCGGTTGATGTTTCATAGATTTCAAAGAGGCGCTCCGTGCGCGTGAGCTCAAGCACAACCGCTGCCTGGTCAGAGAGCGAAGCCAGTTTCACGTCGCCATCGCGTTTATGGGCTTCAGACATGCATTTCAACAGCATCTCCACTCCGGAAGCATCAATCTGCGCGACCAGGGAAAGATCGAAAACCAGTTGCGGACGGTCAGCCGCAAGAAAAGGACGCACGTCGCGAAGGAATTCTCGCGCTGCGCGCGAGTTCAGGCGCTCCGGCATTCTTTTTACGACGACAGGTCTGCTATTGATGTCCATATCTCCTCGCTACAACCATGTTGGGGAACTTGTGGGAAGCCTCAGTGTCGCAGGCGGAAGTTTCAAATCCAGCGGCGGTACCCAGCGCGGGCGACGTTTTCCGCAGCGTGGTATGCAAATCGGATGGCGCTGCTTTGGCCGCGCCAAACATGCCTTGAAACGCCAACCGCGGCAGGTAAGTCAGCGCTTCGGCGGCCGTTGTAATCAATCTTTTTCCAGATCCAACGGACATCGACGCGACAAGCTTGGGATCAACGATTTCCACCGTCACGTCGCGATGCAGGTTAACGATGCGGCCCATTCCTGCAATCGAATGCGCCAAATCGAGCCCTGCTCCTACGTAAGAAAATGGCAGGACCGTTGAATTTTCAATCACTGTGCCGCAGTCAACTTCAGCGTGCCGCTCCACAGAACTGCACCGGGTAATCACCGCGCCGGAGCGGATCCGCGCCAGCGAGCCCACAAACGCAGGCGCAAGAACACGAGCGCCTTTTTCAATCATGGCGCCGGTCGCAGCCCATACACCGGGCTTGATTTCTTTTCCCGCCGGGCAGGTTTGCGTTTGCCGGGTAAGAATGTCAATGGCAAATTGCCGCAAGTCGCGCGCAGTGGCCAGGGAGTTCAGGTAACCATCATGCTGTAGAAGAGGGCACTCGCTCCGGCAGTGCGCAAGCTGGGTACGGAAAAGGGAGGCGGCGTCATTTCTGCGCGAAGCGCTGATGCAGAAAATTTCCAGCATCTGCCCATCGGATCCCATCCGCGTAACGCGTTCCTTGCGGTCAATGTGGAACTGGACCAGCTTTTCGAAATCGACTTCAGCGTAAGCGCCAAGGCGAATCAGCACCACCAGTTCAGCACCGTTCTGGGCCATATCGTTGAAAATGGACTCAGCCGTTTTCCAGAAACGATCGGGGGCAGAAGAGATGCAGGTTATATCTGAAGGCAGACCAAAATTTCGAACGCCTGAAGGGGCCGTAGCTTCCACAACCGCGCTCACAGATGAGATCCCGTATTGCTGTAGCCGTTCAGCCATGCGCTGGAGCGTGCTCTTTCCCGCCACGTCCAGAGTTGCCAGGGGCCCATCAAGCGCCGGGTCCCCCGCTACGTTCTGCTCTGAATTGGCCAGCAATATACCGCGGATATCCATGATGTCCTTCACCTGTCAATGTTCTGATGGAGCTTTCGATTGGCGTGGGGAAATCAGCCATGGAGGGAAACCCAACTGAAGTAACGAGGGCCGAAAACGACTGTCGATACTACCGAACCCTGGGAACCCTCTGGCCTGAAATCCGTGCAACCACTCGTTCACTGCACGCAGCCAGCAGAACACTGCTTGAGATTACTTACAAATGACACAACCGCCGTATTTAGCAGCAGTGTTGAAATAGATGTGTTTGCGGCATCCCGTGTTGCAAGGTCAGAGCACCTGCTGGAATTTTTATTTCGCATGCCCTGCGCTGCTAGAATTCTCGTATGCCGGAATTAAAAACAGTTTACTTTGCTCGGATTGATTCCTTGGTAGTAGGGCCTTTGCTGCTCGCGGCCACTGCAAAAGGCCTGCGTTGCCTCCAGTTCTTCAAAGGCACAATGCCGCCTCCCGGCAAAGATGAAACATGGATTGAATCACCAGAACATCTTCGGTCCTACATTTGGCAGCTTGAGAGCTACTTTCGCGGCGAATTGCGGGCTTTTACCTTTGAACTTGATCTGGTTGGAACGCAATTCCAAAAAGATTGCTGGCAGGCGCTGCTGCGCATTCCTTACGGCCAGACCTGCTCTTATGGCGATATCGCCAACGCCATTGGCCGCCCAAATGCCTTCCGCGCTGTAGGTCAGGCGAACCATGACAACCCCGTTGCCATAGTTGTCCCCTGCCACAGGGTTCTGGGCGCGAATGGCACACTAACGGGTTACGGCGGAGGCCTTAGTACCAAAGAAAAATTGCTTCGCCTGGAAGGAGCCACGCTCCAGTTGAAGTCAGCACCGGCCGCAAACTCCGTGGCAGACAAGACGGCTGACCCGCCACAGGCAAGTTTTCAATACTGAACAGTCTTTCGACAGCCCACTTACCGTTGCGGCGGCTTTGAGCTCGAAGGCGGCGTACCTTTGGTTGGCTCAGGATTGTTGGCCGGATTCGCAGTGCTGCCTGGATTATCCGTCGATGCCGGTGACGATTTCTCATTTCGCGGGCTGATGGCGAGCTTGTTGACCAGCTTCTTGCTGCCGGAATACGACTGAACGATCCGCGTCGCTGTGATCTTCTCTTTGTTGGTGCCGACGTTGCCCGCCAGTTCCACTGTGTCTCCGGAAACATTCACTCGGGGACTATCGCCGGTGAGCGTGGGTTCCTTGCTCAGGGCATTTTGAATCTGGCTTTGCAGATCGGAATCGGTCATGGCGCTTATGCCGCCGGTGGAACTCTGAGCATCCGGCGTCTGCGTAGTGCTGGAACTTGCGGCCCCTGCCATACCCCCGGTTGAAGGCGCGGTCGTCGTGGGCTGCACCGGAGTTCCAGCCTTGCTTTGCACGCCATCCCCGACTTGAGTAGCCGGAGTGCTCGGGTTAACTGGCGTTGTTGGTTGCTGTTGCTGCGCAGACTGCGCGGTTAAGGCGACCGTGGACAATACAAACCCAAAACCCAGGACGTAAATCGGAATTCTCATGGCGTGCTCCAAATCGGGCTGTTGAATATCAGGGATTTGCTTTGATAAACACACCAACCCCTCACCCAATCTGATGCACGTTTTGGGCCATGCGGATGGGCAGCCCCGCGTTACTGTCGGCGTTGCAACCTCTTAAAACATATGGCTTTGGCGGGCTGGCTGCATAAAAATCGCCCGTACAGTACAGAGGAGCTTGCGCCAGATCCTCACATTGAGTATCTGCGTACGTAAGTATGGATTCTGGTTCTCAACTATAGATAAGCTCGA
>DASXIL010000697.1:0-12819 GCA_036497985.1 Candidatus Angelobacter sp.
GACTCTCGAGCCAGATAACCGTGGGCTTCGTATGGCAACTGCACATAACGCACAATACCGCCATTACCTTTTATTGCCTGATACATACGCTCGCTCTGGATGGGAAAAGTTCCCGAGTTATCGTCAGCCATGCCGTGGATCAGCAGGATGGGATGCTTGATCTTGTCGGCTTGCATAAAGGGAGAGACCTTGATGTACATTTCAGGGGCTTCCCAGATGGTCCTGCGCTCACTCTGGAATCCGAAGGGCGTAAGGGTACGATTGTAGGCCCCACTGCGGGCGACTCCGGCCCGGAACAGATCAGAATGCGCTAGCAGATTGGCGGTCATAAAAGCCCCGTAGCTATGGCCGCCTACTCCGACGCGCTGTGGATCGGTCACGCCCATCTCAACGGCTTTGTCGATGGCAGCCTTGGCGCTGGCGACAATCTGCTCCACGTAAGTATTGTTCATGGTTTCAGGATCGCCCACGACTGGCATCGTCGCGTTATCCAGCACTGCGTAACCCTGGGTAAGCAGGAACAGGTGGGAAATACCTGTGATGGTGGTTAAGTGGTACTGTGAGCCTGAAACCTGACTGGCTGTATCCGCGTCATTGAATTCCAGCGGATAAGCCCACACGATCGTTGGCAGTCGCTCGCCTTCTTTGTGATTGGCAGGCAGGTAAAGCGTGAAAGAAAGCTGGACGCCGTCCGCTCGTTTATAAGTCACCAACTGTTTGGTGATGCCGTGTAGCTGTGGCGCAGGATCGGGGAAATCGGTGACTGCCTTTTTGTCCGCGCCATTGACCGTACGGACAAAATAATTTGGCGGCTCTGTGGGGCTTTCATGCCGCGTGAGGAACCTTGTGCCATCGTCGGAGAGCAGCGCCACGGCCGATTCATACTGGGCATCGCCGCATTGGAAGATGCGTTCAGATTTGAGCGTATCCAGGTTAAAGCGATCCAGAAAAGGGAACTCGCCTTTTTGTGAAGCGCCGTTGCCCGCCAGGAAAATCGAGCTGCCTGCCTGGCGCATCACGCGCCTGCCATTGCTGAGGGTGTGCATCAGCGGCGTGCCGGGATCACGGTAGTGGTCGCGGATGGAGCGCTCCCAGATCAACTTTGCCTGCTCGCCGGGCTTGGCGATATCGATCATGAAGGTGCGCAGCCAACGGCGGTCGCGATTGTAGTCACGCACTAGGCCGATGCCGTTTTCGCCCCACTCGATGGCTGAACCGGCGCGGAAGCCGCCGCCACCACCGCCGGCCGGAACAAATCGCTGTTCCAGCTTCACCAGCTCCTGCGGATCGCCGGTGAACGGGGCACGCAGCATCATGATCTTGTCGCGGAATGCGGCCTTGGCCTTCGGATCGCCGCCATCCAGCGCGTTCGCCCAGATCAGCGTAGCTGGTTTCATCGGCATCCATTGGTAATCGCGAGGTCCAAGCGGAACGCCCTCAATCGGAATATGCTCCTCCAGGGGCAGGCTGGCAACTTTGTATTCCATCTTTCCGGCCAGGTCCCAAACTTCGACTTCGCGGGGGAACTCGCTCTCCGGCAGGATGTAGGAATAAGGACGATGAATGCGGATCACAAGCAGATGCTGGCCGTCAGGCGAGGGTTCGACGCGGGCAAAAATTCCCGGCTTGCCGATCTTGCCTGTTCCGTTGATCTCAATGCTGGCTCGGATGGGGCCAAGATGGCCTGTATGGGGAGAGCTGAGACGCGTCAACTGCGCCGCGGCGTAGTAGTCGAACAGGTTTTCATCGTGCGGATTTTCAAGAAGGTCTTCATAGGTGCGCACAGGAGCTTTCTTGCCGTCGCTCTCCTGGATGATGGGGCCGTCGGGTGTTTTGGGTTCCGCCGGAGGGTTTCCGCGGCCGTCAGGCACGGTCTGGACCAGGAGGGTTTTGCCGTCAGGCATCCATTGCAGAGGATCGCCCAGGATGGCGTTGACCTTGACCCCTTCAAACTTCTCGGCCTTGGCTGTCTCTACGTTGCCCACCCACAGCTCGATTCCATCGGCGCCGGTGTTGGTGAAGGCGAATTTGGTCCCGTCAGGCGACCAGTCAGGAAGGCTGAGATAAGGATTGGCGGGAAGGCCGCTGACCTTGCGCGTTTTGCCGCTGGCGACATCTACCAGGCTCAGGGCCACAATGCGTGGAGGATGGTGTCTTCCGTTGGTCGCTGGATTGATGCGCAATCCGGCCAGACGCAGCATGGGCTGCGCCAGATCGGCGACCGGCGGATTGGCCAGCCGGTCAGCCGCGAGCAGCCATTTCCCGTCCGGACTTACCTGTACCAGCGGCGTTGGTCGCGCATTCAGAATGTCAGAGATCGGCTGCGGGGCTTTCTGGTATCCGTGGAGTGCCGGCTGTTCTTCCTGCGGAGCCTGCTGGGCATTTGCCGCCTGCCAGAAAGAAAGAGAAATAAGGACTAATAAAGATATTAAGTGACGCGCCTGCTTGCTCATGTGTTTCTTATAACCCCCGCTTCGTCTCAGGTTTTGGAACGAATGAGTCTATTCCAAATTTGAAGATGTTTTGAAGAAATGTATCCGGCGATTGGGCGTTTGTCTATGCGCCGGAACGATGAGTGGCATGACCTTTCGATTGGGCTCCAGCCAACACGATGGCGGCCGCGAGCGCAGCCATTTTTTCGTCCTTGGTCCAGGGCGGGCCAAGGCGGCGGCCCATCCCATCGATTCTTTTCTGGATCTCGGGTGCGGTCTTCCCGAACGCTTTTACAGCACAGTCGCTAAGATTGCGAGCTCGAATGCCGGTAACAGGAGTTTGTAGCTTCTCAAAGGCACTGCGGAAAGCCTGGCGGAAGAATTCACCCTCAGCCGTATGAATGAGCGCGTGCGAAGCCAGTATTTCTTCCAGATTGGGGAGCGGGCGGGCCGAACTGAGAAGGATGGCGGCGGAAATCAGCACAAAACCTCGGTCGCGAAGCTCAGCCGATAGTCGAGTGAGTCCTTCACAGGCAAGACTTTCGGACTCAGACGCGCAGCGGGCCAGATGCTTCTCAGCGGCATGAATTTCCTTTTTTACAACATAATGATATGGTTGGGCGGCGTCGGCAATTTTGGGATCGATGATGGTCACGCGGCGTCGAACCAGGACCTCTTCCTCGCATGGCCCGCCCGCGATGGCGACCACCACGCCCCATCCGGAATGGACGCTTACGCCAATTGCGGCTGCTTTCATCAACTCACTTTACTCCTTTGAATCCCGACCGGATAGCGTGTTCAATACAGCCAGAAAAGATGAGCTGCCTTAGTTACCTTGGTCACTAACGCGGTGCGCGGAAGTTGTACTACTCTACAAAAACAAGGTACATGACCTTCCGGAGTAGAAATGACGGACGCAGTAATTAAAGAATCAGCAATTCAGGAAGCCAATCACGCTTTCACAAGACAGGTAACCAATCAGGTGGCCCGCATCACCGCCGAGCTGAACCGGCTGGAACAGCTATTGAGCGCAGGGATGGTGGATCGCCGAGTTTTGAGCGAATTTCGCTATGCCGTGGATAGTGCGCGCAAGACCGGCTGGCAGGTAGAAAAATGGCTGGATGGCGATAGCCGCGAGCTTTCCACCATGATCACCGAAGAGCGAATTCATTGCATTACGCGCATGACCAATCACCTGGCTTCAGAACTGGAAGTTGAAGGGAATCGTTTTGCCGGCTTGGACGCACTGCAAGACGCAATGCGAAAACTCGACAGTGCATTGGCACAGAAGGTCTAACGGTCGAAAGTTGAACTGCTCGGGCTGATAAGATGTTTCTCAGCCTATGAAAACGATTGTCCTCACAATCCTTGGTGTAATGTTGATTGGCGCGCCCCTGGCGCAGCGGAGCCTGGCGCAAAAACCGAAACAACAAGCGTCACCGCAGTGGAGACCGTACGTCTATCCGGACGATGGGTTCGCCATCACCCTGCCTGCTCCCACCACACCGCGTAACGATGGTGGCGATCGCCATATCCATCTTTATTCGGTCCGCCTCGAAGGCGGAACGATCTTTAATCTTCGCGCGGTCCACAAGCTAATGGATTGTGAAACAACCCTGGCCGATCTATGGGACAAAGCTGACAGCAACAAAAATCCGCAGGAGCCGGTGATTCGGGGAACACTCAAACAAGTGGAGCTCTCCGGCTTGCGTGGCCTGGAGTATGAAACCGGTTCATCCGATGAGCGCAGCCTGCATCGCTTCCACTGCGGCGACAAAATCTTTTACATCATCAGCGCTGGATATAAGGGCAAGAAACCCGCAGACGTCAACCGGATCATCAATTCGTTTCAAGTGGTGAATCCAGCGCACCAGTAGTACCCAGCATTCGCCAGGCAAAGAACATCGCCGCAGATTAAAAACTGGACCCGCTTATAGCCGCGAATCCACGCGAACACGCGAACCATATTTCAGGTTTTAAATTCGTGTCCATTCGCGAAATTCGCGACTACCCGTTTTTGATCTGCGTTCATCTGCGTGATCAGCGGCAAAGCATTACAGCACCGCCGTTTCATGCAGAAGTTCGCCGCGTGCGAAGCGTTCAAAGCCCAAAACGCCAACATCATCTACTACGTTCGTTTGTCCGTGCAAAATCAGGTCTGCCAGAATCTTTCCGGTGGCCGGCGAGTGCATTACTCCGTGCCCACTAAAGCCATTGGCCAGGAAGAAACCGGGTACGCTGGCAACGGGACCAAGGATGCAATGGTGGTCAGGCGTCATCTCATAGAGCCCAGCCCATGCTCGTTTGGGATTGACGGGAAGATTCTCAAAGGCGGGCACTCGGTCGGCGGCATGCATGAGAATCTTCTCGATGAACGACGGTTCGAAGTCGGTCTTATACCCAGGCGTTTCTTCGGGATCGTTCCATGCCAGCAGGAACCCCCGGCCTTCCGGACGGAAATGGAAGCCGGAACTCATATCGATGACCATAGGCGAGGTATGCGGAAAGTCGGAAAAAGGCTCGGACGGCACCAGCATTCTACGCAGCGGCTCAACCGGCAGATCGATGCCAATGAACTTCGCAACCTGCGCCGACCATGCTCCTGCGGCGTTAACGACGGTGGGAGTTGAGACCGGGCCGCGTGCGGTTTGCACGGTGAATGATCTGTGTCCGTCAGAGGTGATGCCGGTGACCTCAGTTTTCTTCCAGAGAATTGCGCCCTGCTCAATGGCCGACGCCATGAAGCCATTCATGACACTATAGGGATCGACAAAACCATCCGTCGAGCAGAAGCTGCCTCCAAGAATGTCATCACAGCGAAGCTGCGGCAGCATAACGCTGATCTCCTTGGCAGAAAGCAGGCGGGAAGTGGTGAGTCCGAGCTTATTTTGCCGCTCGAAGTTTTCGCGCAGGTAGGCAAGATGGGAGCCTTTCGTCGCCAAGAAAAGATAGCCTTGCGGGCGATAATCGGCGGGATGGCCGACGACTTCTTCAAAGCGAGCATAAAAGGGGATTGAATAAAGCGACATCTGTATGTTCACGGGCGTGGAGAACTGCGCGCGCACGCCTCCCATGCTCTTACCGGTGGAGCCTTTTCCCTGCGAGCTTTCCCGCTCGATCACCAGCACGCTCTTGCAGCCGGCATGCGTAAGATGCCAGGCAATGCTGGAACCAACGATGCCGCCGCCAATGATGACTATCTCTGCTGTCTGCATGCTACTTGTGCTTTAAAGCTTCCCATTGTTGGAGCAGAACCTGCGTCTGGGCCAAGTTTTTCTGGGCCGCTTGAGATGCCTGGGTTGTGGGAGCAGTGTCAGCGCTGTCTATGTTGGTGATAAGCTGCGCCAGATTGCCGATCACCTGCGCGAACGCAGGCTGCTGTTGGCCCGGTGCGCCTTCAGCCTCCGCTTCGCCGCGACGGCGGCGCGCACCGGCCAGTTTCTTTTCATCGTCAGTGCTGATCTTGCCCGCCTGAGCTGCGGCGTGAATATCTTCAACTGCCTGGTTTGCCTGCTGCAAAGCCTGGACGAGCTTCAACTCCAGAGAGAATTGCTTTTCCATATCCTGCGCGGTGGTTTTTACCCGGGGATCCATGGTGAGCTTGAACGGCTGCGTGTAGGTTTTGCCGTCCACCGAGAGCCGAACCTGATATGAGCCGGGGAGCGCTTGCGGACCTGAAGGTTCGCGCGGAACGTCGCGCCCTACGACCGTAAACATGCTGTATCCGGGCTGCGCGACAGGAGGCGCGGAGTAGCGGACATCCCATAGAAAACGATGCATGCCAGCCGCGGGCGACAACAGGTTTTCCGGCTTAAACCAATACATCGGGAACGCCGGCGGCGTCGGTGGATGGAAGGGCTGGTCTTTGCTGGAGTAGGAACGAATCACCTGACCTTTGGCATCCAGTACCTCAAGTTTTACTTCAACCTGCGCTGGCGACTTCAAGTAATAGTAGAAGATTGCTCCTGGCGGCGGGTTTTCTCCGGCAGGCTCTTCCGGAGGCAAAGGCGTGTCACCATGGGTGGTGGCGCGAATGCGCATTGCGGCAGAAGGCTGGAAAAGATGGGCCGGCTCTGATTTGATTTCGTCCGTGAGCTGGCGCAAGGGGGAGATGTCATCAAGAATCCAGAACGCCCGGCCATGCGTGGCAGCGACCAGATCGTTGTCTTTGATAACCAAGTCATGTACCGGAGAAACCGGCAGGTTGATCTGAAGTGGCTGCCAGGAGTCGCCGTCGTTGATCGAGAAGTAAACGCCGAGTTCGGTGCCGGCAAAAAGCAAGCCTTTCTTGACGTGATCTTCGCGGACCGAACGCACGTAAGCTCCACTGGGAATACCGTTGTTGGTCTGTGTCCAGCTCTTACCGAAGTCGTGCGTGCGGTAAATGTATGGACCAATATCATCAAGCCGGTGGCGATCAATGGCCGCATACGCCGTGCCGGCATCAAAGTGCGATGCTTCAATGATGCTGATCTTGCTCCAGTCGGAGAGTTCTTTGGGCGTGACGTTGTTCCAGGTCTTGCCATTGTCGCGGGTGAGCTGAATCAACCCGCTATCAGTGCCAGCCCAGATTTGCCCTGCGCTCACAGGAGAAGGCGCGATGGTATAAACCACACCACGGCCACGGGCTTTGACATTTTCGACTGTCAGCGGCCCTTCCTGAGATGCTTTTGGATCGGTGCCGGTAAGGTCCGGGCTAATCTTCTCCCAGCTATTGCCGCGGTTGGTGCTGCGCAAAACGTACTGTGATCCAAAATAAAGCGTGTGTGGATCCTGCTGGGAGAAGACCACGGGAGACGTCCAAGTATAGCGATGTTCGGGATGGGCCTCGCCGAAGTTGCGAATGGCATCGGGCGCGATGATCTGCGCCTGGCCGGTACGACGGTCATAACGGAAAAGCTCCCCATACGTTCCTCCGCCATAGATGATGTTGGAATCGGAAGGGTCAGGCGCGATGTAGCCGCTCTCACCAGCACCGGCAGGATGCCAATCGCGGAAGGTGATAGCGCCATCATTACTGCGGCTTAAAATAAAGACGCTGCCGCTATCCTGCTGCGCGCCGTAAACGTGGTAAGGGAAATCGTTGTCAACCGCCACGTGATAGAACTGCGCGGTGGGCTGGTTATACCAACTGCTCCAGGTGTGGCCCGCGTCCACGCTGACGCCGGCGCCCTGGTCACTGCCAAAAATCATTCGTTGCGGATTGGTGGGGTCAATCCAGAGCGCGTGATAGTCGTCGCCTCCGGGCGCGCCTTTGATGGCGACAAAAGTTTTTCCTGCGTCAATGGAGCGATAGATAGAGACGTTCGGAAGATAAACCGTGTCCGGATTTTTGGGATCGACATAAACCTCGCCGAAGTACCAGAGCCGACCACGAATGCGCGGGTCTGGTCCGGTGCTAGCCCAGGTCTGGCCGCCATCGTCTGACTTGAACAGGCCGCCCTCTTTCGTGTCGATCAAGGCATAGACGCGCTGACCGTTTGTGCCGCGAGCAATGGCCAGACCGACGCGGCCCCAATCGCCTTCAGGAAGGCCACCTCCGGTGATAGGTTTCCATTCAGTCCCGCCATCGGTGGATTTGAAAATTGCGCCGTTGGTCGTAGTAGGAGGATAAGCGCTCCAGGGCGGACGCTGGTCGTGTACCAAGGCTGCCCATAGAGTTTTCGGGTTGTCAGGATCAAGCGTGATGTCGATGGCGCCGATGTTTTCGTCCTTAAAGAGGACTTTCTGCCATGTCGATCCACCGTCCGTGGAGCGGAAAACGCCACGCTCTGCGCTTGGTCCGTAAGCGCTGCCCATGGCCGCGACGAATACTACATCGGGATTGTGCGGATCGATGGCAATGCGGCTGATATGGCGCGAGGCGGTAAGACCAATGTTCTTCCATGTGCTGCCGCCGTCGGTAGATTTGTAAATGCCGTTGCCGTAAGTGAGGTTTGAGCGGAAATCGGCCTCGCCGGTGCCGACATAGATAACGGAAGGATTCGAAGGCGCCACGGAAATTGCGCCGATCGACGAGACGGGCTGACTGTCAAAGATCGGTTCCCATGTGACGCCGCCATTCATGGTCTTCCAAACCCCGCCGCCAACGCCACCGAAATAATAAACGTTTGGCTGGCTTTCAACTCCGGCCACCGCAATGGTGCGTCCGCCACGGTGTGGGCCGATCATGCGCCAGCGCAGGCCGTTATAGAGATTGGGATCGAGTTGCTGCGAAAAAGCAAAGCCGGATAAAAGGACGAGAAGCGTACAAAGTGGGATGAAGCGCATGACAGAAAATTTTTTCGACATAGGCAAGAGCATTGTACTAAGACACTCTTCCGTGTGGCTGGGCAATCTGGTAAATTCATCGGTACTCCATCCTCCAATTTCAAAAGGGCCCTATGAAAATCAGGGAAATCCGTGTGCCTGGCTATGAGCGCGTGCTACTGGGCTCAGACGAAGCAGCAGGCTACGAAGGGATTATTGCGATTCATTCCACGGCGCTGTGGCCTGCGGTGGGCGGCACCCTGTATTGGAGTTACAAGACGGAAGAGGATGCAATGACCGACGGGCTTCGGCTGGCTCGCGGTATGACGTACAAAAACGCTCTGGCCGGTCTGCCGTTTGGTGGCGGCAAGTCCATCATCATGCGCGGCGGCAAGGCTGCCGACCGCGAACAGCTCTTCCGCGCTCATGGACGGATGGTGAACAGCCTGGCGGGAAAATACTTTACCGCAGAAGACGTCGGCACCAGTCCGGCTGATATGGAGTTCATCCTGAAGGAAAGCGAGTACGTTGCGGGATTGCAGGGGCGGTCGGGCGATCCATCACCGCATACAGCGCGTGGCGTTTTTCGGGCGATGCAGGCTGCGGCAAAACATAAGTGGGGAAGCGACGACCTGGCGGGAAAGACTGTTGCCATTCAGGGGTGCGGGCACGTGGGATATTTTCTGGCTGGAGAACTGGCGCGCGTCGGGGCAAGACTGATTGTTGCCGATGTTGATCCGGCAAAAGTGAAGCATGTGGTTGAGGACCATGGCGCATGGGCTGTCATGGCGGAAGAAATTTACTCAGCACAAGCCGACCTATTTGCGCCGTGCGCTTTGGGCGGCGTGGTGAATGACCAGACGATCCCGCAGCTCAAAGCAACGCTGGTGGCAGGGGCGGCCAATAATCAACTGCTGGAGCCACGCCACGGCGATCTGCTACAGCAGCGAGGCGTGCTGTACGCGCCGGATTACGCGGCGAATGCCGGCGGCGTGATCAATGGCTGTTGCCGGGAGATGCTGGGATGGGACGTGCCGAAAACATTGGCAAAGACCGATGCCATCTACGACACGCTGCTGAGGATCTTCGCTATGGCTGATCAAGAGAAGATTCCGACTTATCAGGCGGCGGACCGGCTGGCGGAAGAGCGATTTACGGTGAAGTATTAGCTTTTGTGCGGATTTGAAACCGCGTGGGGCATGTGTGTGGTCATTTCTTCTTTTTGATATAGAGCAGTTTATCGACTTCAGCCACCACATTGCCTTCTGCGTTTTTGACCAGCACCTGGAAGAGCGGTTCGACCTTGGGTTGAGTCTCCGCGGCGGCGCGGATTTCGGCGATCTTTTCCTCGGTGAGTTCGAAAATCGCTTCATCACGCCCTTGCCGGGCTTCTTAAAACGAATGTTGGCCGCCTTATCCCACACGATGTAGCCCGGCCCGAGGATATTGATCAGCATGAGCATGTAAAAGGGGTCGCACATGGAATAGAGCGATCCGCCAAAATGCGTGCCGACGTAGTTGCGGTTGTAAAAGCGAAGAGGCATTTCGACTTCCACACGATGGAAATCGTCAGCGATATGCGTTACCCGCACCCCAGCGCCGAGATAGGGCGGATAGAAATTGATTCTGCGTCGCAGCTTTCTGCTTTTTGCTGCCAGTGCTTGATCATCAGACGTGCGTTTGTTTGCCATCGATCTCCTTGCTGGTTGCGTTGTCATGGCGCTTTTTGGGGCTGAAGCTGAGAATCAGGCGGCGTGGAATGGTTCAAATGGATGATGCGCCACGCACCATTGCTCCTATGGCAGAGAGCGGTCCCCCGGGCAATCATCACGTGCTGTCCCACCACAATTTTGAGATCATACTCCACCCACGCGGCATCGCCGATGAGATGGTGTGCACGCGGGACAGTCGTGAGTTGCGCCGGCGGAGTCTGCTGGAAATAGGCCTTGCGGTAATAATTCAGGTTTGCCGGACGTCCATAGAAGTCACCGGCAGGCGTGAAGGTGACAACATCAGGATCAAGACATTCGCCAAAGTCATGCTCATCGGCGCGGTTGAAAGCATCTTCGCAACGGGAGAGTTGCTGGTGCAATTCCAGCAGCGCGGCCTCTGATGTAGCGGCGTCCGGTGTGAGCCGGGCCATGTGTTCCTTCAGATTCACAGTAGCGCCAAGGCGGGAAAGCAGATCCACGCCAAGAATTCCATCGATGCGCTTGCCGCAGGTGTTGCCAATGGCAGAGAGATCAACCGCGGGAAGACGCAGGTCTTTCAAATGGTGCTGGCCGATGATGAGTTCAGGAATGGTCACGGCGCTCGCACGGGTTTCAACGGTGCCTCGCCATGAGGTGACGGCAATTCTGTTTGGATCGCCTGAAGAGAAGGATTTACTGTTCAGGATGGAAGTGGCGGCAGTATCCACCAGAAAACGCATCTTTGCTTTAACGCCCGGCACGGCAACTTCTACCAGGGGCAAGCCATCGCACGAATCCAGGTGAACGTCTTCTGCATGAGCTGTGACTGCAACAAAGAGAATAAGGAGGAATACGCTGCGCGAAAGAAGGTGCAACATGGGGGAGCCCTCCAGCAACCACAACAGTATGCCATAAAAACGAACGTTCGTGCTATTATATTCTCCGGGGGTATAACGTATCCGCATATGCCGGTGCTCCAGACCGCCAAGCCGCAGGCTCGTCTCCGCAAAGGGGTACGCACGCGCGAAAGCATTCTCCGCGTAGCCGTGGACCTGGCGTCAGTGGAAGGGTTGGAAGGGCTGACCATTGGGCGGCTGGCCGACGAATTGAAGATGAGCAAGAGCGGACTGTTTGCGCATTTCGGATCGAAGGAAGAACTGCAACTGGCGACGATTGAGATGGCGCGCGAAATTTTTGTGGAGCACAATGTCCGCCCTGCTTTGGCGGAGCCGGAAGGGGTGCATCGGCTTTTGCGGCTTTGTCAGGGATGGCTGAAGCATGTCGAGGGACGCGTTTTCAAGGGTGGCTGCTTCTTTACCGCGGCATCACTTGAATTCGACAGCCGTACGGGGCCGGTGCGCGATGCCATCGCCGCAGCCATGAAGGCATGGCTTGGCACTCTGGCGCGGGCGGTGGACGCGGCAAAAAAATCGAAGCATATCAAGGCATCAGTGGATGCGGAACAGTTCGCCTTTGAGATCTACTCGCTTGCCATGGGAGCAAACTGGGCGCTCCAGCTCTTGGATGACAAAACCGCGATGAAGAAAGCGAGAGAGAACATCCTTCAGCGGATTCGCGCCGTAGCCACACGATCGTGCCCGCAGATCAAGCTGTAAAGAAAAAGGGCGCGCCGCAGCGCACCCTCTTTGCAATCCCTGGATTATTTTTTCTTGGCAGCAGTTTTCTTTTTGGCCGCAGGGCTGGCTTGTCCTTTGGATGGATCGTCGGCAGGGTTGACGTAGACGAGCTTGAAGGGGCCGGTGGCATTCACCTGCACCTCGGTTTCACCTTTGGCCATGGCGTAATGGTTGTGGTGCACCGGGACGACAGCAACGGACCCCGCAGGCAACGTGAGCATGGAACTCTCATCGAACTTGTCGCCCATGCCAACGTGGAATTCGCCGGAGATCACGGTAACGTTCTCAGCTGTGGGATGCCAGTGGGGCATTATCCTGTAACCATCCGGGAGCTTGAGACGAACGATGAACGGGCCGGGCTTGCCGGGATCACCGGCCAGGACCGCGAATTGCGCGCCGGCCGGGAAGACGGGAGGCGCGGTGCCCCATTGGATCTTGTCAGGCGTGACCACGACCGCGGCGGGGCCGCCCGGTTTAGCTTTTGTAGCAGCTTTTTTCGGCGCGGCTGTCTGCGCCAGGGAAATTACCGGGAGCAGAAGCAGGATCGCCAACAATTTACGCATGTATCCTCCAGATGCAATTTTGACGCTGTATCTTTCTGGCACCAAATTCTACTCTGTCACGGGTGAGCACATCAGAAAAATGAACTGAAAGAGCCTGATTGTGCATCTCTCCAATGCACGGAGGACCATGACTGCTGACTTACTTTTACTGAATGCATTTGCAGTGGCCGTGGGGCTGGCGGTGAGCGGCAAGAGGATTCGCTCGGAACGCACCACGCGGAGCAACCTGCCATTCAGTGACGCGGTG
>DASXIL010000698.1:0-2538 GCA_036497985.1 Candidatus Angelobacter sp.
CACGCGTGACGTGAGTTCGCGCGGCGTCTTCATGTATCTTGATACCGAAATCATCGCCGGCGCTCCAATCGAGTTTGTGATGACGCTGCCGCCTGAAATTACGCTCGCAGATCCTGTCCGCGTGCGCTGCACGGGAAAGATCCTCCGGGTGGACAAAGCTGCGCAGGGCCAGGGCGTTGCTGTAACAATTGAGAAATACGATTTTGTAGGTGAGGAGTAACGCGTTCTGTCCATCCGCCTGCACATAATTCTGAAACGAGCTCTCAGGCATGGATGGGCTGCTTCCCTGCTGCTTACGACGCCCATGTTCGTGCCAAACGCGTTCGCACAAGATGTGCCGCCGGTTGGCGAACTATTTGCCGCGGACGCGAACAGCTCCAGCGCCATGCAGTTGGCCGGCTCTGGAATGGCGGTGTATTCCGGTTCGGAGTTATCGGCTGGGATTGCTCCGGCAACGCTCAAGCTGGCCCGCGGCGGACAGGTGCGTATCTGCCCGAACAGCGGTCTGAACGTGACTGCAAGCGGCCAGGGATTGATGCTGGCAACGGGCGCAGGCGCACTGGAAATCGAGTATGAGTTAAAGCAGCAGGCAGCAGACGTTTTGATCACGCCAGATTTCAACGTCGCGCTGGTGGGACCAGGCACATTTCATTTCGCTGTGGGAATCAACAAAAAAGGCGACACATGCGTGAAACCGCTGGCGGGCAATGCGTCTGAAATCACGTTTTCAGAGCTGCTAGGAACAGGAGTCTACAAGGCCGGCCCGGACCAGACGATGGTTTTCCGCAGCGGCAAACTGGATGGCAAAGCGGCGCTTACCAGCGAATGCGGCTGCCCCCCGGCAGCGCCTGTGATGCGCGCAGAAGCCCAGCCGAATGAGAAGCAACCGGATGAGACGCCCAAGCCGACGCAGCAGGTTGCGGTCGCGAACAATGAGACTACGTCGCCATTGCCGCCCGACAAACCAGGCCAAGTCCATGTGCAGGTGGATACGCCCTTTGTATTCAGCGCCAAGCCAGGCTCGGGGCGCTCGTATGCCGTGGCAAAGGTGCAATTTTCGACGCTGCCGAACGTTTATTTTGTGCAAGAAAAGGTCGATCCGGTCGTTCTGATAGAAAAGCAGCCAGAAGTGTCTCCAACGCCAGTGGCCGAGACATCTAAGCCAGAAGAGAAGCCCAGGAAAGAAAAGAAGGGCTTTATGGGGCGGATGAAAGGCTTTTTTGGCTCTCTGTTTCACCGTTAAGTTATTGGTTCGGCACGGATTACAAATAGTGGCTTTGGTGCAAATACCAAAGTGAAACTTTTATTCGCCACACGGAGTCTAAACTAGATAAACTTTTATTATGCCTTTGCCTGATCCGAAAGACCCCAAGCCGAAAAACCCAGCCTCCAGTGACTCTGAAGCGCCGCAGCAGGAAGTGGTGAAGTTCGCTAAAGAGCAGCCGCTGAATACCTCGGTGATGCCCACAATGCTGGGCGTCGGGTATGGCACTTACCAGCAGCGCCCCGAGAATTTTCTTCTGTCTTTTGTGACCCACACGGCGGGCCTTGCCTTGATGTTATGGCTTCTGCACATCGCCGTTCCGGCAAAGATCATTCCGCCAACGACCGCCAACTCCGTCGAACTGGCGCCCTACATACCGATGAAAGTCGGCAAAGGCGGTCCCAGCGGCGGCGGTGGCGGCGATGCCAGCAAATTGAAAGCATCTGCCGGTACACCGCCGAAAGCGGCGAAGCAGCAATTCACTCCGCCAACCGTATTGGTCCAGCAAAAGAGTAAGTTGATGATCGAGCCTACGGTAATTGCCGATATAAAGACTCCTCCGAACACACAGTTGGGCGATCCGCTTTCCAAGCTGATGACGCCTTCCAACGGCATTGGCGTAGGTGGCGGTATTGGCAGCGGCAGCGGCGGTGGCGTTGGATCTGGACACGGCGGTCCTGGCGTGGGCCCGGGAATATTCCACGTTGGTGATGGCGTAAGCGCACCTCGCCCGATCTTTACTCCTGAGCCTGAATTTTCTGAGGAAGCGCGCAAAGCCAAATATCAGGGCGTTGTGGTGCTGAATATTATTGTTGGGACTGACGGTCGCGTGCACACTCCGCGCGTGGTTCGCTCACTGGGAATGGGCCTGGATGAAAAAGCCATTGAAGGCGTAAAGACCTGGAAGTTTGATCCTTCAAAGAAAGACGGCCGTCCGGTGGCAGTGGAAATGAATATCGAAGTGGCCTTCAACCTCTACTAAAAGTAACAATCGGAAATCCCCAAGAGGAGATGCCAACGCATCTCCTTTTCTTTTCATCCATGATGATTTGTGAAAATATTCCGGCACAGCACTTCAATTTGTCTGTCAGTCCTGGAACGTGAACTACCACAGTTGCTGAGGGAATTTTGAAAACTTACTGGTACGCTTTTCTCTGCGGGCTGCTCCTGTTCCCCGCGCTCTGCCGCGGACAAAATTACGACTGGCAGCCAATCACTCCGCAAGACATTCAGTTCAAGGAGGTAGCGGGTTATCCTAACGAACCGGCGGTGCT
>DASXIL010000699.1:0-4933 GCA_036497985.1 Candidatus Angelobacter sp.
GGTCTGCGTACTTCTATTACTCCATCCCGCGCTCTTACCTCACGGCATGGCTGTGGATGCACGGCTGGTCCGTTGATCACTCGGCCATCTTCCAGCGCAAAACGAGATGCGTGGTAGGGACAAACAATGCTGTCTCCATCCAATTTGCCTTCAGAGAGCGGCCCGCTGAAATGAGAGCAAGTCTCCGCCATGGCAAAGAGACGCTCACCGCGGCGAACAAGGAGAATGGGAGCGCCCTGGTACATCGCGCGGGTCGGCGTATTGTCCGGCAAGTTGGATTCAGGCAAAACTGCCGTGAAGTTTTCCGGGAACGTCTCCCCAGCCGTGCGGTCCACTCCTACTCTATGTTCGTACACCATCTTGCCGCCAAGGTGGGCTGAGAATGCCATCAAGGCATAACCCAGAGCGGAAAATCCCCGGCCCTCATTGCGCGCCTTCCTCTTACGCAAGATGAGTGACGTGGCAAAAAGCGTAGTAGCTCCTATATTCAGGAGCCCATGAATCAACCCAAGCCGACGGGCTGGAGGATCAACGTCAGACCAGTCAGTCACTCCGGTGATTGCCGCGCCCGCTGCACCGGCAAGTCCTATTGCTATCGATGTGTCGGCAGCCAGCGCGAACTCATGGCGACTGTTGATCATCTCCAGTGCATCGAAAACCATGGCCACGGTCCAAGCTCCTATGGGCACATCCTTTAGGACGACATGGAGTGGTTCGCCCAGCCACGTCCCGTTCAGGAAATTCCTGTCTTTTTGGGCAGCAGGATTGCCGTTGGCGTATAGGGCTTTGTCGATGGCCTTCTGTATTTTTTCTTCAAGCGGCTTGGATTCTGGCATATTTCATTCCCTCGTAATATGAGATGCGAATGCTTCAACTCAAATCAAAGCCCTGACGCTCAGTTGCTATGAACTACCGAGCGCTATTCTGCTAAAATCGCGCAAGTCCCACGATGGCCCGTAAAATCTCACTCTTCGTGCCGTGTTTTGTTGATCAGTTACAGCCACAAGTTGCCGTGGACACCGTAAAAGTTCTGCGGCGCATTGGCTGTGAAGTGGATTTCCCCGCAGACCAGACCTGCTGCGGCCAGCCTGCATTCAACTCAGGCTTCTGGGATGAAGCGCGGCCCTGCGCGGAGAGATTTCTGCGCGTATTCAAAGACGCTGAAGTCATTGTTTGCCCGTCTGGTTCCTGCACCACGATGGTGCGCATCTTCTATCCTGAGCTGCTGGCTTCCGGTCCAGCACACGACGAAGCTGTAGCGCTGGGCAAGCGCACCTTTGAACTCTCAGAATTCCTGGTGAAGGTAATGGGCCTGACCGACGTGGGCGCTGCGTTTCCGCATACCGTTACCTATCACGCTTCATGCCACGGGCTGCGCGAGCTGAAGCTGCGCAATGAACCGTTGCAGCTTTTGCGTGGCGTCAAAGATTTAAAGCTGGTGGACATGCTGCGCTCGGACGAGTGTTGTGGCTTTGGCGGAACATTTGCCACCAAGTTCGAAAGCATCTCCGTGGCCATGGGTGAGTCGAAGTGCGATAGCGTTGCCGTGACCGGCGCGGAGTACGTTACAGCGATTGATCCCAGCTGCCTGATGCATGTGCAGGGAATCCTGGGTCGTCGCAAAGATCGCGCGCGAGCCATCCATCTGGCCAGCATCTTGGCAAGCGAGGTAAATGCATGAGCACCGCGACTCCAACTCCCAGGCCTGCCGGCGAAACGCCTTCTGCCCTTACAGCCGCCCAAAAATTCCTGCGCGACGCCGCCACCAAGTCAGCAGACCTCGTCCATCGTGAGATCATCCGCAAAAACATGGATAGCTACGATGCCGCGCACATGCGTGGACGCGCGCGCATTAAAGACTGGGAAGCGGCGCGGCGCAAATGCCAGGAGATCAAGCGCGAGGCCATCAACAATCTGGATAAATACCTGCTCCAGTTTGAGCAAAAGGTGCTGGCGCGCGGCGGGCACGTCTTTTGGGCGGCCAATGGCGATGAAGCCTGCGCCTATATAAAGGACCTTGCTGTCAGCCGCGGCGTGAAAACCGTGGTGAAGTCCAAGTCAATGGTCACAGAGGAGATGCACCTGGCGCCGGTGCTGGAAGAAGCAGGCATCCGTGTCTGGGAGACCGATCTCGGCGAGTTCATCGTTCAGCTGCGGAATGAAGCTCCGTATCACATCGTGACACCGGCCATGCACCTGGACCGCAACCAGATCCGCGACCTTTTCCGCGAAAAGCTGGGGGAAGATATTCCTGACGCCGATCCGCAAAAGCTGGTGGCATTGGCGCGTCGCAAACTTCGCGAAGCGTTCTTCGCCGCCGAGATGGGAATTTCCGGCGCAAACTTTCTTGTGGCCGATGCGGGCGCTGTTGCGATCACGACCAATGAAGGTAACGGCCGTCTGAGCACGAGCTTGCCGCGCATCCATGTGGCGGTGACAGGAATTGAAAAGGTGATTCCGCGTCTGGAAGACCTGGGAACGCTGTGGCCGGTGCTGGCAACTTCCGGCACAGGCCAGCCGATCACCACGTATAGCACGCTTGTTGGCGGGCCAAAGCGCGTGGACGAAGCCGACGGTCCAGAAGAATTTCACGTTGTCCTGCTGGATAACGGACGCAGCGGCCTGTTGGCCAACGCTGAAGAAAGGGAAGTGCTGCACTGCATTCGCTGCGGAGCGTGCCTGAATATTTGCCCGGTGTACCGCAACATTTGCGGGCATACGTACAACACCACGTATCCGGGGCCGATTGGCAGCGTGCTTACGCCGCATCTGCGCGGCAGTGAGTTCCAACATCTTTCTTATGCGTCGTCCCTTTGCGGCGCGTGCACAAGCGTCTGCCCGGTGAACATCAACCTGCATCACCACCTGTTGCACAACCGCCGCGATTTCACCAAAGCTGGAGGAGCGAAGACTGCTGGCGAGCGCACGCAGTTCAAACTGTGGCGGACAGCCATGCTGCATCCGCGACTCTACGAGCTGGGCGGATGGATGATGCGCCGCAGCCTGCGCCTGCTTTATGGCATGGGCCTCGCGGGAACAGCGCTGGACCCGATGAGGGCCTGGAGCCGCAAACGAACGCCGGTGCCGCTGCCCGCGCAGTCATTCCGCGCGCGTTGGAAGAAAGAACTTGGGCAGAAAACGCTGGGAGGGAAATCCGTTGCCGACAAGTAATCCCAGCCGCGAAGTGATCCTGGCCCGAATCCGCGACGGCCTACGCCCGCCCGCGCCGCCAATCGAAGATAAAACTTTTTACGGCCCAATCTTTGAGGCCGTGGAAAATCCGCTGGAGCGCTTCCAGCAGGAATGCAAAGCCAACCTGATGGAGTGCCAGCTGACATCTGATGCCGCCGGCAGCTCACAGGCTCTTGCTCAGGTCTTACAGTCATTGCCGCCCGGAGAAATTTTTGTTCAGGACGATCCAGTGTTGCGGCAGCTCATGTCCTCGGCAGGGGCGGCGCAGCGCCAGATTCGTTGGTCCAGCGAAGGCGGGGCGTTGGAAAAATCCCAGGCCACTATCACGCTGGCCGATGCGCTGATCGCCCAGACAGGATCCATCTTCGTAAGCGCCTCTTGTGGCGGACGCGGCGCTTCCGTCGTGGCCCCCACTCATATTGTTTATGCATTCGCAAAGCAACTCGTCCCAGACCTCGTAACCGCGCTGTGCAACGCCACCGCAGACGGTCGCCTGGAAAAAAATTCTTATGCTTGTGTAATCAGCGGTTCCAGCCGCACCGCCGATATCGAAAAGATTTTGGTTCAGGGCGCCCACGGGCCCATGAGGCTGGTGGTGATCGTGGATAGGAGCGCGTAAGCGACTTCAGCTCGCATCGTGTCGGCCTTAGATGGCGACATAAGCTATGGGCAGGGTTGGGCGCGCCTCGCTGTTCCACAATGGAAATTGAGCCGAAAGATTATCTTGAGTCCCATCTTGAAAGAAATGCATCTGTAGGATAGGATTTTGATCGATGCAGACTGTTCGCCAAGTCGTGGGTTGTTGCATGTGTATGTCGACATTGGCGGAGGTGTCTGCAGATGACGTCTAAGTTGTAGTTTATTCGTAATCATTCATTCAGGCCACCGCCAGCGAAGCTGGCGGTGGCTTTTTTCTTTCTGATTTCAGACTGGACAATGACGATGATGCAAACAGTAGTCGAATCCGGCAGGCTGAGCCATCTGCGTGAACTTGAAGCCGAGAGCATTTACATCCTTCGCGAGGCGGTGGCCGAGTTCGCGCACCCCGTCATGCTGTACTCCATCGGCAAAGATTCTTCGGTCATGCTGCGGCTGGCGCAGAAAGCCTTCTATCCGGGCAAGCTTCCTTTTCCCCTTCTGCACATCGACACCAGTTACAAGTTTGCGGAGATGATTCAGTTCCGCGATTCGTACACGCGCGAGGTTGGCGCCGAGCTGATTGTGCATCGCAATGAGGCCGCGCTGGCTGACGGTGCGAACCCCTACAGCCTGGGCACGCAGAAATGCTGCGGGTTCCTGAAGACACGCGCTTTGCTTGACGCGCTTTCAGCCCACGGCTTTGACGCCGCGTTCGGCGGAGCGCGGCGTGACGAAGAAAAGTCGCGGGCCAAGGAGCGCATTTATTCATTTCGTGACGCCCTGGGCCAGTGGGAGCCGCGGAACCAACGGCCGGAACTCTGGAACCTTTTCAACGCCCGTATGCAAAAAGGCGAGAGCATCCGCGTCTTTCCTCTCTCCAACTGGACCGAGCTCGATATCTGGTTGTACATCCACCTGGAGCAGATTCCCATCGTGCCGCTCTATTTCGCCAGGACGCGCGAAGCGATTGTCCGGGGCGATTCCATTCTTCTTCCCGATTCCGGTGTGCGTCTTTTGCCGGGTGAACAACTCCAGCCGGTGAAGTGCCGCATGCGTTCGCTGGGCTGCGCGCCGTGCACTGGGGCGATCCGGTCGGAAGCCG
>DASXIL010000700.1:0-2474 GCA_036497985.1 Candidatus Angelobacter sp.
GGCAACGTTTTTTACCACGCGTCCGCCGCCTTTTACCACCTTTCCATCGGCGGTGACGAACTGTACGCCAATACAGAAATCGCGCATGTGGCCAAACGTAGATTTCAGCGGCCCCGCCGCGCCCGTTGCCAGCAGCCCGCCGATAGTCGCGTGCTCCAGGCTTGCAGCATCGCACGGCACCCACTGCTGATGTGGGGCCAACTGGCGCTGCATCTCCGCAAACGGCATGCCCGCTTGCACTGCGATGGTCAGGTCCCCCGGATCATATTCTTCAACCTTGTTCAGCCGCGTGGTGCTCAACAGAATATCGATGCGCTCCGGTACGTAGCCAATCTGCTGCTTGGTGAGTCCGCCTGCCGGGGCCACGACCAGATCACGGTCATTTGCCAGATGCAGGACCGCGCCCACTTCCTCAGCAGAGCCGGGATACACAACCGCCGCTGGAACTACGCCGTTAATTTCAAAGTCGGTCCGCTTCACGTTGCCGTCGCCCACAATCGCGGCCAGTTCACGATCGACGGAAGCTGGTGATGTGATGGTGCTCATGCCGGTAAACTCGCCACAGGCTCAAACTTCGCTTTCGGCAGCGGCCCAGTGATTTCGCGGCAGAAATGCAGGTCTGGGATCATCTTCTGCGGATTCAGGATGGATTCAGGATTGAAGGCATTGCGCAGCCGCACCATGACTTCCAAGTCGTCCTCAGTGAACATGGCTGTCATCAATCCCATTTTTTCCAGGCCCACGCCGTGTTCGCCGGTAATAGATCCGCCAAACTTCAGGCAGCACGCCATGATTTCTTTGGCGGCCTTGCGGCTGTTTTCGGTCTGTTTGGGATCGCGGCTATCGAAGAGGATCAGCGGATGAAGGTTGCCGTCGCCCGCATGAAACACGTTTCCGATAATCAGACCGTACTTTTTGCTGATACGCTCGATCTCAGCCAAGGTGTAGGGCACTTTGGTCCGGGGAATTACGCCATCCTGCGTGTAATAAGAAGGTGAAACGCGGCCTACCGCGCCGAAAGCGGTCTTGCGTCCCAGCCACAAGAGCTGGCGCTGCTTCTCGTCTTTGGCGTGGCGCACTTCGCGGGCTTTCTGCTGCATGCAGACGGCGCTCACGGCTTCTGCCTGCTCGTTCACGGTTTCACGCATGCCCTCAAGCTCAATCAGCAGCACTGCGGCCGCGTCTTCCGGATATCCGGCGTGTACGTTGGCTTCAACGCACCGCACCATCCAGCCATCCAGCATTTCCAGCGCCGCCGGCGTCACGCCGCTCTGCGTGATCGCCACAACAGTATTGGCCGCATCTTCCACGGTGTTGTAAATCGCCAGCAGCGTCGTCACATGTTCCGGCAGCTTGGTCAGCTTCACGGTGATACGAGTGACCACTCCCATCGTCCCTTCGGAGCCCACAAAAAATCCGGTCAGGTCCAGCCCGGTCGAGTCCTGCGCTTTGCCGCCCAACTCAATTACTTTGCCATTCGGCAGCACCACTTCCAGTCCGGTGACGTGGTTCACCGTCACGCCCAGCGCCAGCGTATGCGGACAGCCGGAATTTTCCGCCACGTTCCCGCCGATGGTGCAGGCCTTTTGGCTGGAAGGATCGGGCGCATAATAGTAACCATACTTCGCCGTGGCGTTGCTCAGCTCCAGATTCACCACGCCGGGCTGCACCACGGCACGCTGGTTCGGGACGTCAATTTCCAGGATCTTGTTCATCCGCGCCAGTGAAAGCACAATCGCTTCCCGCCGCGCGATGGCCCCGCCACTCAGCCCTGTGCCAGCGCCGCGTGGAACCACGGGAATCTTCTTGTCGCTGGCCAGCTTCATCACCTGCGACACCTGCTGCGTTGTCTGGGCAAACACCACCGCCCCGGGCCGATGCTTGTCCACGCCGGCGTCATACTCATAGAGCATCAGCTCTTCCGGGCGGTCCAGGACGGCGTCTTTGCCTGCAATTTTCTTGAGTTGGCGGATGATCGAGGAGTCCATAGGGTTGATCTGCCTCTGCTGCTTCTGTGCTGCTGGATTCGCGCCTTGCCTGATTGCCTAAATTGTAAACCTTCCACCATCATGTCTGCTTCAGCATCAATGGAACACCCATCGACTTAGAGGTTCAACAAAATTACGCCTGTGTGACGCTGAACTGAATCAAACCGACTCCGATTCCTGCATTTGCCGATCCGTGAAAATCCGCGTTATCCGTGGTAAGCCTTTTGTTTTCTGATGACCCGATGACCCGATCCCGGCGATCACCCGATCTGGCCGCCACCCCTCCCCTACCCCCTATGTACACCAATTTCCACCCAAGGTCACCCAATCCCGGGGCCCCCGACACGCGCGGTTTTTGTCTAGTATCGGAACATCCTTTACAGTTTGTATCGGGACATCCTTTACAGTCTTAAGTTTTTGGATTGCCTCTCTGAGTAAGGCAGCCCAATTTTTCCCGTTCCAACCAAGCGACTGTTTTTGGCATGC
>DASXIL010000701.1:0-3345 GCA_036497985.1 Candidatus Angelobacter sp.
TCAGGCTCAGCGCCAGAAAGATCGAGCCGAAACCCAGGCAGGCCAGCACTGTTACGAGCAGATAGGAACCTAGTTGTCCAAGGCCCGGGCCGCTGAACACATAGGCTCGACCGGGAGGGCCAAAATGTCCGTAGACAAAGGTGAAACAGAGCAGCACCGAAGCACCAAAGATCAGTGACGTTGTGATCAAGCCGGCCAGAAACTTCCCTGCTACAAGCAGTTCGCGCCGCATAGGCGAGAGAAAGTAATAGTGCAGGCTCTTCTCCACAATCTCACCGCGGAATAGCCAGGTGAACAGGCCCATGCAACCAAAGAAGATCCCAACGCGCAAATAAAATATCTGGAATGTGTAGGCCAGGATGCGGGTGTCTTCCTCGATGCTGCAATTGCGTCCCATGGGGCTGGTTAGCGCGTGGATACCAAACATTACGGTAGGCGCAAAAGCCAGAAGGTATATCCATATGCTGCGGCGCATCCAGAGCGTCTTTTTGATCTCAATTCGCAGTAGGGCCGCCAGTTGCGATGCCCACAATTGCCAAGGCAGTTCCTTGATCGGCTTGCGCGGACGTGCGATAGCTGCGGTGCTCATACGGTGCCTCCACCGCTGCCGATCAGGTATTGATAAACGGAGTTCACGTCGTCATCGTTAGGCGCGACTGTATCCACGGCAAAGTCTTCTTCCACTACGATTTTGTTTAGCAGCTGATAAAACTGCTCGGCATCTTTTGTACGCACCAGAACGCCCTTGCCATCGTTGTTCAGCTTGGCTTCTACCACGTGGTCCTGTGAAAACAGCCGTGAAGCGAGCAGACTGGGTCGCGCACAACGGACAAGAATCTGCATGGGATGTTCTTTTACTTCAGTGCGCACACCATGAATCTGGCCTTCTGCCACCACATAGCCATAGCTCATTAGTACAACTTGGTCAGAAATTTTATCGACTTCATGCAGGACGTGACTGGAGATGATCACGTGCAAACCTTGTTTTCCCAACGCTTCAAACAGCGCGATGGATTCTGAGCGCGCCATTGGGTCAAGTCCGTTGAGCGGCTCATCGAGCACTAGCACCGTGGGGTGATGCGCAATGGCCTGGGCCAGCCGTATGCGCTGGCGCATGCCTTTGCTGTATCCGGCCACGCGGCGATGAGCGGCTTCGCCCATGGTGACGCGGTCAATCGCTTCAGTCGTGAGCCGCGTAGCGTCCGGGCCACTTACTCCACGGAGCCGCAATGACTGCTGAATAAATTCAAAACCAGTCACGCCCTTGGGGAAAGAATCAAACTGCGTGCAATAGCCTACGTGACGGAAGAATTCTTCCGGTTCATCCAGCGTGAGCACCAGCACGCTGACACATCCCTGCGTTGGACGGACGAGTCCAGTGACAAGATTCATGAGCGTGGTCTTGCCGGAACCGTTCGGCCCAACCAGGCTGGTCACGCCGGGCGGAAGCGTCAGATTCACGCGGTTCACACCCAGAACTTCGCCGTAAAATTTTGATACGTTTTCAAAAACGATGGTGTTGTTCGAGGTGGTCATGAGCGCTCCACCTCGCGCGCGCGAAGCTTACGATCCAGCAGCCAGAAGCAAGCAGTGCAAAGCGACAGGAGCGAACCCCATGCAGCCCATAGTGGCACCACGTCAAAGCCGGAAGAGTGACGTTCAATCGCTTGCAACCGGAACAGGTGCGCCCAGACAATGGACATCATGTGAGTAATATTGATCAGGCTGCCCCACTGCGTGCGCAAGATGGCATCAAGGACCGCGCCAAGAGCCGGCAACAGGAAGAAAATTCCCAGCATGAGAGCGGTAGCGGCGATCCGCCACTTTACCCAGACAGCAACAGCCATCGATACCAGCGAGATCACCGCGATCCAGATCAAACAGGCAATCAAAATGGCCCCGGCCATCCAGAGGTTCTCCCATAGCCAGCCATGTCCTTGAAGTTCCGCTTTCACAAAGAACAGCACCAGGGCGGGAATCCATGTAGTCGCGGAGAGTAACGCAGCAAGAACAGAAATCTTGCCGAATAGATATTCAGTTCTTGAAATAGGACGGCTGAGATAGAGTTGCACGGAGTGGTTGGCAAAATCCTTGGTGATCATTCCGGGCCCGCCCCACGCGGCAAGAACGAATCCCATGGCCACTTCAACGCCAAGAAATGTAAGAAACCAGACATTATTGACAGTACCAGGGATTGTCTTGCCCACACCCAGCACGGCTTGAGCAGCGGCGCTGTGGACGATATAGATATATGCCAGTCCTACCAAGAACGGCAGAAAACACAAAACGGTATAGGCGGTGAATGGCCGTGAATTGAAGAGCGTGGACAAGCCATAACGCGACAGAACGGTAAATCGCGACCACGCTGGCGTTAGCGGCCCGCGGTAAGCCTTATAGGTTCGTTTATAAACGGCCATTGGCGCTCCCGTGTGCTTGTGGCGTCGACGCCATGGCTTTGAGGAAGATATCTTCCAACGTATCTCTCCGGTAGTTCATGCGGCGGATCTGCACTTCATGCTCAGCAGCAGTGCGGTATATCTGGCGGAGATCGATGTTGTCCGGCAGAACAATACGCACGCGTCCCGCGCCAAAGCTGGCGCACTCGCAGCCCAGTCCGCGTACCGACTCCAGAAATCCGTTGCCCTGCGTAACTTCCAGTTCCAGAAACTTGAGGTTGGCCTTGCGCTCTTCTTCAAGATTGCACAGCGCCGCGATACGTCCGTCTTTAAGGATCAAGACCTGGTCGCAGCATTCTTCAATATCGCGCAGCAGATGCGATGAAATCAGCACGCTGACCTCGCCTGTGTCGCGAATCTCGCGCACCAGTTGCAGCATGCGGATGCGGGCTTCAGGATCAAGGCCGTTGGTGGGTTCGTCCAGCAGGACCAGTTTCGGACCATGCGCGATGGCCTGTGCCAGTTTGGCCAGTTGCTTCATTCCCAATGAGTAGGTCCCCAGCTTGCGATAGCGTGCTTCGCCCAGACCGACATAGAAGAACGCCTCGTGGGCGCGCTCCATGGCCTCACCGCGCGGCAGACCGGAAAGTTCCGCCATGTAACGGACAAAGCGGACGCCGGTCATATCGGCGATGAAAGCATCGCTTTCCGGCATGTAGCCGATCATGGCACGCAGTTCGCGCAAATTATTTTTAACTTCTTTGCCCAAGATGCGCGCCGCGCCGGCGATAGGCTCGTAAAATCCCAGCAGCGTATTGATCAGGGTTGATTTGCCCGAGCCGTTGGGGCCCAACAGCCCGATACAACGACCTGACAGCGAGCCGTTTAACTGGTTCAGGATGGTCCTGCTGCCCAGCTGCACCGTCAGGTCGTTGTATCGGGCTGTTGG
>DASXIL010000702.1:0-6334 GCA_036497985.1 Candidatus Angelobacter sp.
TGCTGTTTACATAAGATAATTCCTTGCGCCTGCCGCGCATGGCGAAAAGAAGACTACAGCATGAGTTTTGCCTCGTGGAGAGATACGGCCTTTAGGGATGTTCGATATACCTTCCGGCAATTCGCCCGCAGCCCCCTTTTAACGTTGGTGGCGGTAATTTCCCTTGCTGTGGGAATCGGCGCCAACAGTGCAATCTTTAGCATCATGAATCAGGTGATGCTGCGCTCGTTACCGGTGCGCGAACCGAAGCAGCTCGTCATTCTTACCGATCCCAATGCGGGAGGCGTTGCTGTTGGCATGCTCCCGGGCGTTCGCAAACTTTTGAGCTATGCCGAATTTGTCCATATACATGATCACGCCGCAACACTCAGCGGAGTATGCACAGCCGAATCCGAACCTAACCGCCGCCAAGTGCGGATCGGCGGCGATGCTCCGGAAACAGTTAATGCACGCCTGATTTCGGAAAATTATTTTTCCGTACTAGGTGTAGAAGCCGCCATTGGCCGCGTTTTCTCTCCCCAGGATGCGAAAGCTCCGGGCCAGGACCCGTTCGTCGTCTTGAGTTATGACTACTGGCAACGCCGGTTCAATGGCAATGCCTCGGCCATCGGCACTTCGATTCGCATGTATGGCACCACACTGAATGTAATTGGCGTGGCCGCGCGCGGCTTCCAGGGTACCAGTGCCAGTGACCGTCCGGACTTCTGGGTCCCAATGATGATGCAGCCGCTGATCATGCCGGGTAGAGATTGGCTGCATGAAGATTTAAGTCAATCGCTTGAAAAGGTCATGTGGCTGCACGTTTTTGGAAGACTAAAAGAGGACGTGAGCCTGACCAAAGCACAAACTGAAATGGATGTGCTTTTCCGCAATATTCTGGAAGCTGGTTATCCGGCAACGCTAGCTCCTGAAACTCGCAGGCAAGCGCTCAATCAACGGCTGGTTCTGCACGCCGCCAGTACGGGAACCTTCGCTGGGCGCAATGAGTTGCGGCAACAACTCCTGATTCTGCTGGCGGTTTCCACGCTGGTGCTGTTGATTGCCTGCGCAAATGTTAGCAATCTGCTGCTGGCACGGGCCACGGCGAGAAACAAGGAGGTCTGCATTCGTCTCTCCATCGGCGCTTCGCGCCGGCGCCTGGTAGAGCAGTTCTCAACTGAGAGCCTGGTGCTTGCTCTGCTGGGCGGAATGGCCGGCCTGGGTTTGGCGTGGGGCGGTGTGCATCTCCTGGTGGTGCTCCTCTCAAATCCGCAAAACCCGCTGCAACTCTCCACGGGCCTCGATTGGCACGTGCTCGGTTTCACGGCAGCGGTCACATTGCTTACTGGCGTCCTTTTCGGGTTAGCACCGGCCCTTCGTGGCACTCAAGTCGACCTCAACCTGGGACTTCGCGACAAAGCGCGCGGGCTGACTACCTCTGGTGGACGATTGAATATGGCCAAAGGACTGGTTGTTGCACAGGTAGCCATTTCTCTGGTGCTTTTGGTGGGGGCGGGCCTTTTCCTGCAAACGCTCTGGAAATTGCAGGCGGTAGATTTGGGATATGCAAAGGAACGGTTGCTGATGCTGACCGTGGATGGGGTTACTGCCGGGTACAAGGACGCACGGCTGGGAAATCTTTGGCACGAGCTCGCTGACCGGATTCGGCAGCTGCCTGGTGTGCACTGAGTTACTTACTCGATGAATGGGCTGATGGGGGGATCCGAGTCAGCCGATATAGTTGACGTAGAAGGGTTCACACCGCAGCGTGACAACGAAAAGTTTTCCCGTTTTGATATGGTCGGCGCTGGGTACTTTTCCACTGTGGGCATTCCCATAATGGTGGGACGTGAAATTGGTGTGCAAGACACCGCGTCTGCTCCCCATGTTTGTGTGATCAATGAAGCGTTTGCCAAGCTTTTCTTTGCCGGCCGCAATCCTATCGGAAGCCACGTTACGGAGAAATTTGGCGATAAGAAGAACGTCATGGAAGTTGTGGGCGTTTCCCGCAACGTGCGCGATCATAATCTGCGCAGCGATGTCCCGCCCCGTTTCTATGTTGCTACAGATCAGGGCATGGATGGACCTTCGCCGTGGGCCATCTTTGAGGTCCGTACCAGCGATGATGAGCAACGCATGGTAGGTGCGGTCCGCAAGGCAATATTCGGGGTAAATCAGGACCTTCCTATTGAAGACGTGCGGTCGTTACGGGAATCTCTTGACCGCACCAATGCACAGCCACACATGATCGCCAACCTCTGCGTGATTTTTGGCACTGTCGCTTTGCTGCTCGCGGCCATGGGGCTTTATGGCGTACTTTTCTATAACGTCGCCCGCCGGACGAATGAAATTGGTATTCGCATGGCGTTGGGGGCCGGAAGAGGCCGTGTGGTCCGGCTGATTTTGCGTGAAGTGGGAGTGATGATGCTGATTGGGCTTGCTCTTGGCATGGTTCTTACAGGCGTGGCCACACGTTTTATCGCGTCCCGGCTATATGGCTTAAGCCCTCTGGATCCTCTAACGATTTTCTCCGCAGCCGGAATTCTGTGCTTTGTCGCTGTGATCTCCAGTTGCTTTCCGGCACTGCGCGCGGCAACCGTGAATCCCACGAAAGCGTTGCGTTATGAATAGTGCAGGCCGAAGTTCCAGCGAATCCGAATTCGGCATCAAGGATTTTGACCGGCAAGCATCTTCTCGATGATTTCGCACGCGGGTGAGCGTTGCTCAATCTCAATAAATTTCTGTGACAGCCTCCGGGCATTGGCGAGAAAAGAACCATCATTGAGCAGTCTATCTATGGAACTGCCCATGGTGACGGGGGACACTTGCTCAAGATCCAGCCGCAGGCCAAGACCGTGATAGACCACGCGAGCGGCATTACCCGGCTCGTCATAAGAAAGTGGGACCAGCAGCATGGGAACTCCCATAAAGATCGCTTCCTTGACGCTGCTGAAGCCGCCGTGTCCGACCATGGCGGCGCATTGCTTTAATAGTTCGATTTGCGGCACATGAGGAACCAGTAGCGCATTCTCAGGGCAATTGAAACTCTCTGGCTTTAGAGAGCTGCCAATCGCTACCACGGCCTGGATGGAAGTGCGCTGACTGATGGCATCGAGAAACGCTTGAAAGAAGCGGGCAGCTTTGGGAGCGGCCCTTACGGTCACCAGGCTGCCGAGAGCACACAGGACGATGGGTTTTCCTTCTTGAAGGCGCGCCCACGGGAACGCGGTTTCGTTGCGTTCGAGATCAATAGAAGCCTCAACAAAAAAAGCGCCTTCCGGAATTTTGCGGCGCGGAAAGTCAAACTCCGGCGGACAAAACACCAGCTCCGGAAGCAAAGGACGAGGCCAGGTTTCAACCGAATAATCTATTTTGCTCACGGGGAATGCGCAGTCGCGTGCCAGCTGCTTGAGTTCTCCTGAGATGTCCCAGTCTTTATTGCCGAGCCTGCGTCGCAAAAAAAGCCTTTTCCATGCGTATGAGATCTTGATTCGGGAAAGCAGCGAATTGCTGGGAATCAAGCTGGTTCGGAATGGCGGGACAGAGGAGTCCTCCACTGAAATTAAGGTGCTGGAAAATTGAACCACCGGAATGCCAGAGCTTGGCGCTGCAATTCCCAGCCAGGGCATTCCACTGGAGACCGCCAAAAGGTCAGGTTTTATCTCGCGAGTCGCGCGGGTGATCTCTCCCTTACGAAGGAGATCACACATTCCCCGGACCCTGTTCCTGAATTGTTCAACGCCGTAAGTCTGACCCTGGCCCTCGGCGGCATCTTGCCGGGCCAGTTCCCCTTTTGGGAACACCTCGCGGAAAACAGGCACCCACTCAAAACCGTGGGCGCGAATGCGATCTTCCGTATCAGGGATGGTGGCATAGTAAACGCGATGTCCTCGATGCTGCAGCTTGCGAGCAAGGGAAAAAGTTGCGTTCATGTCTGCTGCCCAATGAAATGGCATGAATACGATATTGGCCATAGAGATGTCGCTGGGTTTACTAAAGCACTCGCGGTTCGTGTTTGGTGGACTGAACGAGCGGCTTGAGCATGCCCCAATTTACGATATGAATGTCATGTTCCCGCAGAGCAGACTTGAATTTTCCACTCATGACAATTTCAAAATCCCGCTGCCTCCATGTTGCGCCGTAAGCTTGCTGGTCCTGCGTGATGGCACGCAGTTCAGCGTCGTCGAAGCCCACGTGAACAATCAGTTGATTCAATCCTGGCTGAAGGTCCCGCAGAATAGAAAGATAGTAGTCCTCCAGAGAAGCCGGTGAAACCTGAGGACCCGCCTGAAAGAGACCGTTCACAATAATGTCCGTTGTTGTGGCCGGATCATCAGGAGATGAGTAGGCGTGCCAATGTTCATCGATGAGAAAAGGCAGGCCAAACTGCCGCGCGACTTTCATATAGCTACCAATGTAAGCAGGTCGCGCGACGGAAAGCATGTGACTATCAAGATGGCTTGGGTCGATGCCTGTTTGCTTTGCCAGCATCACCTGAGTAAAAATTTCTTCTTCAATCTCCTGCGGGGCGGCGCGCAGCAAACCGTTTCTTGGCCAGAAGTACCCCATCTCATCGATGAGATGGGCGGTGTGAGGTTTTTGGGAAACCGGTCCCCATTTGAAAGCTTTCCACTCACTGATCAAGGTCGAGTGAATACCAACGTCGTATTGCGGATGCCGGATCATCCACTGGGCCGCTTCAGGAAACCAGGCGCAGGGGACCATGAGGCTGGCGGAACTAACTGCTCCGGTTTCAAATGCAGCAAAGGTGGCGGCATTGACCGAATGGCACATCCCCAGATCGTCGGTGTGGATGATCAGGAGCTTGGAGCTGGAAGAATGTCCAAGAAATTGTGCAGCGCTTCTCACGGCCGGAGGACAACTATACACGAACCTGTGCAAAGCTTGCCAAAGAGTGGAGTGGAAGTGCCTCTGCTTGGCCTAAAGGACATATCACGGATGTCCAACCAGACGAAGAATCTGCACTAGCGGTTATGAAAATTCCGGAATTAGAAAAGTTTTAACTTTTGCTTGAGCGTGAGTAGTAGCGTGGCTATCATAATCGGCGAAGTGCACCGGCTGGAGACTTCCTTCGTTTCAAAATAGACGTCGCAGCTAGCAAAACCAGCAAGCATGAGCACACCCCCACTCATCCAATGCCATTTGCTATCTCTAATCTCGTGGCCTTGCTGCAGCAGAGAGTTCAGGAGAACCCTGAGAGTCCTGCTTACATCTTTTTGTCCGGAAAAGATTTACAGCAATCCACTCTGACTTATAGCCAGTTGGATGCACAAGCGCGGGCCGTCGCTGGGTTGTTGCAAACCATGACAGAGCGCGGTGAACGGGCTCTGCTCCTTTATCCGCCTGGGCTGGATTTCATTGTGGCATTTTTCGGATGCCTCTATGCGGGAATCATTGCGGTTCCCGCGTATCCTCCGCGGCTGAATCGCAATGCCTTGCGAATCACTGCCATTGCGGAAGACAGCGAAGCAAAACTGGCATTGAGCACGGCTGCGATCGTAGGCCGGTTGGAATCGCTCACGGCACATACTCCTGGTTTGGGAAAAATGCAGTGGTTTGCTACCGATGAGCTTCCCCATGGCATAGCAGAGAATCGGCAAGCAGTTCCCATTGAGACGAACGGACTGGCCTATCTGCAATACACATCAGGATCTACTGCTACGCCCAAGGGAGTGATGATCACGCACGCCAACGTACTCCATAACTCGGGCTACCTGGCGAAGGCGTTCGGACATTCTCGAGAAAATCGGTCGCTGAGCTGGCTTCCGCATTTCCATGACCTGGGACTTGTGCATGGAATCCTACAGCCACTCTACTCCGGGTTTCCCGGTTATCTGATGGCGCCGATGTCATTCCTACAGCGGCCACTGGATTGGCTACGGACTATCTCGCAACTTCGTATCACGCACAGTGACGGGCCAAATTTTGCCTATGAATTATGTGCGACCAGGATCTCTGAAGAAGAGAAAGCAGGATTAGACCTCAGCAGTTGGATGATGGCGCTGAACGGCGCCGAGCCCGTGTTTCCGGAGACGCTGGACAGCTTCACCGCAGCCTTTGCTGACTATGGCTTCAGACGAAGCGCGTTTTATCCAGCGTATGGATTGGCGGAAGCGACTTTGGTGGTTTCCGGCGCTAGGGATGAAGCTCATGCGGGTTGCTGCTGTGTACTGGCTGATGCGCTGGAGCGCAACAAGGTAGTTTTTGCGCAGAAAGAGCAACCGTGCACTCGCGTGCTTTCAGCATCAGGAATGTTTGGGCCGGGAATGGATGTGGTGATTGCAGATCCCGAATCCAGCCGCCGATGCGGTGACGGCGAAATTGGGGAAATCTG
>DASXIL010000703.1:0-15968 GCA_036497985.1 Candidatus Angelobacter sp.
CAGAGCACTCCGGGCAGCAGCGACGCGGTGAGGCCAAAACGCGAGCACACAGCAAGAAACGATCTGCGATCAAGCATGAGTTCTCCAATGAATAAAAAGACGGCTGGCCATTATAGCCAAACAGAGTTTCTGCTGACGCCAATTCGTTTAGAATCGCGGTGTGAATGCTCTCTTTCAGCTTCTCTCTGATCAGGAAATTCCCACGCTGCTGGAGATGATGCGCGAGTTCTATTCGCAGCAGGAAATGCGTTTCGATGAACCCGCGGCGTCGCAGGCAGTGAAGAGGGTTTTGGAAAACCCTGATCTGGCGCAAATCTATCTGATTTTTCGCGGCGCTGAACTGGCTGGATATTTCGCGCTCACTTTTTGCTTCAGCCTGGAGTTTCATGGCAGGTTTGCGCTTCTCGATGAGCTTTATCTTCGCGAGGAATTTCGGCGGCAGAAACTCGGCAAGGCCGTAGTTGCCTTTACGGAAGAGTTATGCAAAAAAGCCGGCATCAAGGCTATGCGCCTTGAGGTCGGCCGTGAGAACCTGCCGGCGCAATCGCTTTATAACGCGGCAGGTTTCAAACAAGACGAACGGAACCTGATGACCAAGTGGCTTTAGTGCTTCTGGAGCATTCCAGTTCTTCAACTTTTCAATAGCCTGCAAATTCTTCGGTTCGCAAATCGTCTTCATCCACGCCGGCGGCGTTGAGCATCTGGCGCATCGCTGCCACCATGGCTGGAGGGCCCGCAATGTAATAAATCGGGCCTTGAAGATTGGGAAGATGCCTGACCAACATTTCGCGGTTGATGAATCCAGTTTCCCCGTTCCACGCCTGTGCAGACTTGTTCATCTCGGTCATGCTGGGAATAAATTTAAAGTTCGGATTTTCTTTTTCCAGCTCTTGCAAGATCGGCATGAAAGCAGCATCTTCGGGACGTCTGTTGGAATAAAAGAGATATAGCTTGTGAGGAAGTTTGGCATGAGCTGCGTGGCGGACGATGCTGGAAAATGGCGTAATTCCGATTCCGCCAGCCAGAAACACCGCCGGCTTGGCTGAATTGTTGTGCAGGGTGAAGGAACCCATCGGGCCTTCCATGTTGACCTCAATATCATCAGCCACGCGCAATACGCGTTTGAATGCGCTGTCCCGCATTCTTGTGGCAACCAGCAATCGTTCATCTTCCGGAGCGCTGGCAATAGAAAGCGATCTTATGTTGCCTTCTGCATCAGTCTCAGGCGGATCAACAAGCGTTATGTCGAGATACTGGCCAGGCTTGAACTGGAAACCGGCAGGCTTGGCAAAATAAAAGCCCATGGTTCCTTCCGCCAGAGTTTCTTTCTCTTTCAGTTTGCTCGTATATGTTGTCGATGCAGTCATCTTCGCTCCCGCATGAATTACCGATCTATCATAAGGCCCCATGGACGCATCGATCGCGCCCATGAGGGTCAGGAGGGAGAAAGTTAGTTGTGCCCTTCCGGTTGAGAATCAAAGAAGAGGAAGAAGTTTGTTGGCTGATCCGGCGCGGCCTGGCCGTTGGCCTGAGCTGCGCGCAATGCATCCAGGGAATTGATACCTGTTTTGCCATCGGCGCTGGGCCATGCGCTGGGATCGGTTACCAATACTGAGATTACTTCCCACCAAACCGGCCCAAAATTCTTGCCGTCAATGATGTGGCTGTGATTGAGCGTGGGCACAAGCACGCTGGTATTTGGCGGCACCTTGCCAAGCTTGGCGAGCACCGGTCCAAGATCAGTCTGCGTGGTGTGCATTGTGCAGGTACTGGGCATGCCCTTGTGCTGCGTGGTCGGCAAGCCTGGCTCCGGACATTGCACCGGGACCGTGGGGTTCGTCTTAAACGCTTCCGGAATGAAGCCGAAGAGGCTAAGCAGCGCCTGCCCTAAGGCTGGCGTAAAAGCGTCATTGGGATTCGTGTCGTTGCCGAAGAACGGCGCGATTACATACAGCTTAAGGGTGTTTTGAATTGGCCGGAAATTTGGATCGATTGTAGACGCGTGGCCCACGGTACAGATAGGACGCTGAAATTCATTTGCGTCCACCGCGGCAACCTGCCCGTTGTGATCAAGGTCATCAAACGGTTCGTGGATGCAATCGAAATTTTGGAAATAGGTGAATACCAACAGTTGACCCTGAGCAAACCCTTCGGTTTGGTTGACGGCCAGTGGCCTGACGTTATTTTCATTGCTCGACTGAGCAAAACCACCGAGTGTAAGCAGCAATACCACTGATGCACTCGCAATCATTCTGAAAGCGCGATGTTCTCTCATTTTGAACTTTTCTCCAGGAAGCGGAAGTTACGATGTGGGATTGGGGCCTGGTTACGCTGGTATGGAGCAGCAAACCAGACCTACGTTACAGCGCAAAAAAATAAAATATCGTGTAACGAATTAAAAGAACCTGACTCGCCCTTTGCCCATGGGGTTCCTCGATCGCAAGCTTTGAATGCCCTTTTCTTGTTTCCTTCCATGATTTAGTCTTTTCTGTCTTTCAGGAGATCGCCCATGAAACTAAGCCGCACTTTTTCCGTCCTGCTTATCACCCTGGCAGCTCTTGCACTTCGCGCCGCCGACTATCCTGCGCCGCAATCCGGCACGTTTGTCGTAAAAGACTTTCAGTTCAAGTCCGGTGAAAAGTTGCCGGAAGTCAAGCTGCACTATTACACGCTGGGCACGCCGCAGAAAGATGCCAGCGGCAAGGTGCGCAATGCGGTGCTGATCCTGCACGGCACCGGCGGCACGGGCAAGCAGTTTCTCACGCCGAATTTCGGAGGCGTGGTTTTCGGGCCGGGCCAACTGCTGGATGCATCGAAGTACTTCATCATCCTGCCGGACAACGTGGGCCACGGCGAATCCAGCAAGCCCAGTGACGGCCTGCACATGCGCTTCCCACACTATGAATATGACGACATGATCGAGCTGCAATACCGTCTGCTCGCGCAGGGATTGGGCGTGAACCATCTGCGGCTGGTAATGGGAACGTCAATGGGTGGCATGCACACATGGCTTTGGGCGGAGCAACACCCCGACTTCATCGACGCTGCAATGCCGCTGGCCAGCCAGCCAGTGGAGATTGCCGGGCGCAACCGCATGATGCGGCGCATGATTATCGATGCGATCCGCACTTCGCCCGACTGGAACAATGGCGAGTACACGCAGCAACCCCACGGCCTTGCTGCCGCACTTGATGTCCTGTTGATCATGGGCAGCGCGCCCTTGCGCATGCAAAAAGAAGAACCCACGCGCAATGAAGCTGACGCTTTCCTGGAAAAGTTCATCGCCGACCGTATGAAGACAACCGATGCGAATGACATGCTCTATTACTTTGACGCGTCGCGGAATTACAACCCTGAACCTCAGCTGGATAAGATTACCGCACCACTCATCGCCGTGAACTCAGCCGACGACCAGATCAACCCACCCGAACTCAAGATTATCGATCGTGACATTCAGCGCGTGAAGAACGGCCAATACGTGCTGCTGCCGATCACAGACCAGACCCGTGGGCACGGCACTCATTCATGGCCGGCGATCTGGGGCGACCATCTGGCGGACTTGCTGCAGAAATCACAGCACTGATTTCTCTTTGCGAACGATTGAATGTCAATTTGCGAACGCAGCCACGACCCAGAAGTTGGCGTAGCCATGCTCCTGGTCAGGACGGAAGCAAACGCCAAACTTCATGAGATGGAAATCAGCATTGGCGACGCGCTGGTCCATCCCCTGCGGCACATGATGGGGGTCAGAAGAAGTAAACACAACAATGGCTGAGACACCTGTAAGGTTGTTGGCGAGCTTGATGGCATTGCCATCCGTGGAGCAGGCCAATTCATGGAGCACAGCATCCTCGCGCGCTTGAAGCGGCCTGATTCCTTTGCTCTTTCTGGCCAGATTGAATGCTTCAGCAAACGCGGAGTTGAACTGCGATTCCGTATAGTCCGGGACGACGAAGAGAAAATCCTGCGTTACATAGATTCTGCCTTTTTCCTCAACCACCCCGATGCCGACTGCGTCATAGGCGGTATTCAGAATGTTGGCGCGATGCCCGCTTGAACCCATGAGCGCCTGGTGAACGTCTTCGACAAATTCTGTGCGGGCCACATTTTCCGCCGAAACTGTAAACCGCGCTCCAGTGGCGGCAAGACGTTCCGGCAGCGAGGTTTCACCGGCAAACTGGTGTGAAAGCTTGCCATTTTCTGCCAACAGTTGCGCATGAGCGCGGGCCGCATTGGCAGCATGGTCGTTCCACTCAAGGAGCGTCAGACCCTGGCTGGCACGTTCATGGTTAAGCTCCTCAAAGATGCGTCGCTCAGCCGAAGAGATCGATGGGCCGGCTTGAGCGGCCTGTGCGGCAGTCAGCAGGAAAATGAAAACGCAATGAAAGAGAAGTTTCATTGATCCGTTCCGGGCCCTTTCCTTCACCTAAATCACTCGGCCGAGCGATAAAAAGCCGCCACCACCCAGAACTTGGAAAACCCCGTAGATCCGCCGGTCTGCAGGCAGACGCCTATGTTCAAACGCTGGAGTGTTTTGTCAGAGGCGTACTTCCGCATATCGCCGGGCAGAGCGCCAGGCTCGGACAAGGAGAACACCAGCAGGGCCGATACACCGGGCATGTTCTGGATCATCTTGTCAGTGTGCATGTCCTGAGAACAAGCGACCTTATTCAGATGCGGATCGCTGATCACGTCAACCGGAGGCATTTTTCGTGCGCGCCTTGCCTGGTTGAAGTTGGCAATCAGAGACTGGCGAAATTGTTTTTCCGTGTACGAAGCCAGCGTGTGCGCGAAATCCTGGGTGATGAACAGTTCGTGGTCGCGCTCGACAATGGAAATGCCAATGGCGTTGTAGTCCTGATGAAGAATATTGGCGCGGTGGCCGGGAGATTTCATGAGCGCGGTGTGGGCGGTATCGATGTCGGGAGCGGCCGCCACATTTTCTGCCACCGAGTTGAAGCGCAGGCCGGTCGTGCCTACACGTTCTTGCAAAAGCGGCTCGCCGGAAAACTGATGGGAGAGATCGAGGTTCTTAGCCTGCAGTTGGGAATGCGCCAGAGCAGCTTCAGCCAACTGGTCATTCCACTCCAGCTTGCTCAGGCCCGCTCTTTCGCGCTCGTGGTTGACCAGGTCAAAGAGTTGCTGCTCACGCTGAGACGGTCCAGCGTGAGCGGAGATCGTTATAAGAAAAGCAAGGCAAGCAATCGCGACAATGGCCCGGTTCATGTGCAAAGCACATTGTACGTGAGAAGCTGCTGCTTGCTGCATGGGAGCTAGAGGAAAGAGCCGCTTGAGCTCTCTTCCCGGCGGCGTCTCCAATTCAGAACTAGCGCTACAGCGCAGCCTGCGCCGGCCGCCAGCAGCAGAAAATCCCGCAGGAAGTGAAAACGCATCATGACAAGACTCACTCCGGCCAGAGCGGCAGCGCCAATGATTCCACCTGCCACCGGTATCTTGTACGCGGAGATGCTTGCGTCTTGTCTACTGCGGATCCAATACAGAACCAGTGCTACAGCACCGCCGGCGGGAACCGCAAGCGACAAAAAATGCCAACCGCCATCAAGACGGCCACCCAATACCAGGCTGACCCCGATCGCCGTGAGCAAGACAAGGGCTCCGGCACTATCGTGTGTCTTGTACGTGGCAATACTTTCGCTCCCATGACTCTTCATCACAGGGGTAATTTGAGCATTGCTATGCACTGGCCTCGCATTCGTTATGACCTCCGGCGGACACCCATTTCTCTGCATACAGAGCTCAGTTGGCATCGCGCTCTGGACAGGCACGCCGTCGGGGCCGCCAAAGAGCGACATTGGCTCGCGCCGCGGAGCCAGTCTGCGTAGCACCATGAATCCGCCGGTAAGTCCCATACCGCAGACCACAAAGGAAACGATCAGGGCGCCGACTTCAGGCGTTACCAACAGATCAAACACAAACACCAGCAGAGAGACGGCGCCCACAATCAAGCCGATCACAGCGGCAATTGCCGCCGGAATCCTGACCGGCTTTGTCGTGGCTCCCTGTCTTGGGCTGCTCATAGCAATCTCCGTGGCGCGCCACAGCGCTATCGGCACAAAAAATAGAGTAGGGCTGCAACCGCGCCGCCAGCCGCAAACTGCTCCCAGCAGAAATAATTCAGCTCCGCATGCCGACGAGAAATCGAGTCACGAAAACAACCAGACATACGATTGCACTATCACCCTCACAATTCCGCCGGGAATCGGAGCTTTGCCCTCGCGATCCCTGAATTCTGCTCCAAGCGATCCATGCCAAAACTTCCTTGGAGAAACGTTGCACTGCGAGAAGGCAAATCTCCGCACTTCGCTTTTCAGATCAAAACCTGCGCCAATTCGAATTGGAGCCGACATTGAAGAAATTCCCGCTTATGCCCGCTTCGCCTTCAACTCGCTCAGAATGCGGCTGATCTCGTCTTCCTTTTCCATCTGGGCAAAGCGGTCTTCCACGCTGGCCGCTTCAGAGGACAGCAACTCTGTCTTGGCCTGGCCAATCGCATCCTGGCGCATTACCTTGTGCTTCATGCGGTCAAAAGTTGCGCCGTGGTCAGGGCTGGAGATGGCGGACTGCGCATCAGCTGCCTTGCTCAGCGTGCGGGCACGCCGAGACTGGGAGATGAGCAGCTCGCTGCGCGCGCGGGCCTCTTCCAGCTTTTGCGACAGCTTGTTGAGCGCATTCTTCAGCGTCTCCACTTGCAGCGTCTGGTCGGCCACCTGCTGGCGGAAATTTTCTGACATCTGCTTGTAATGGAGGCTGCGTTCAATAGCGGCGCGGGCGAGATCGTCCTGCTTTTTGCCCACGGCCATTTCCGCTTTGCGGCCCCAGTCGGCAATCTTTTCTTCGTTCTCCTTCTGCTTTTTCTCCAGCAGATGCTGGTCGGCAATGGCGATGGCCACCTGCGTCTTCACCTGGAGCAATTGGTTTTCCATGTCCAGGATGACCTGCTTGATCATGATTTCCGGGTGTTCAGCTTTGTCGATCAATTCGTTCAGGTTTGCCCGGATCAAGGTTGAAACTCTTTCTAGTAATGCCATAACTCCTCCACGATTCAAAAACTTTTGGTCCCTGACTCTTCTTGCAATCAACGCTCAACGTACTGAATGAAACAACGTGCCTGACAACGATGCCGCAATCGAACCCACGATCAGCAGCACCGGCAAGATTATCCAGACTGCTTTCAGCGGCTTGCCTTGGGTATTGAAAGAGATCATCTGCCAGAAGATTGAAAAGAAAACGGTGGCCGTGGCCAGCTGTATAACAGCAAGCATCCCGTTTCCCTGGCCATGCATGAGAAGCAACCAGGTCGTCAAGATAGCGTGGCCCACGACCAGGAGCACAATCAGCCATGCCATAATCGATTTATGGCCCCGGCCATCGGGCTGCATAGAGCGGCCAAAATGCACGGCTACACGCTCCGGCAGTTGGTCCCATACGCTCAGCAAGCGAAACAGAAGCGCGGAGGCCAATATCCAGATAGTCGAGATTGCAAGCTTCGCGATCATAGATTCGCACCACCTGCATTCGCGGCATGAGAGTTCGAGTCGCGGGTGATGACCGAGCGTTTTGCGGCCCGCGCTCCGGCAGAGCCCAACATCACGCCTATGACGATTCCCGCCGCAAGCCAAAAAATCCAGCTACCGGCCAGGAGCGCCACTAGCGCGCCTGCAATAAGACCTAAAGCAATTCCCAGGAGCGAAATCTTGTTCTTCATGATCCTTTCTCCGTCGTCTTGCCGCATTCCTTAACACCGCCAGCAAGCTGACTGCGCTACCAACTTGCCGGCGCTCATTCGCTGAGAGGAAAACCCTCAGCGGGGTTATGCCTTGCCCGCAGCCTTGGCTTTGCCGCCCGCGGGATCATTACCGCTGGGCAGTTCCGGCGATGGCTTTGGCGTTGGATCACCGATCTGTTTGACCTTGGAGAACAACTCCGACAAGCTCATGCCGGAAAGCGATTCAAACAATGCCGGCACCTGTGCTGCGATGGCAGCCATGTCGCCGGTAATTTTGCTGGCGCCTGCCGTAGTCCCATTGCCGGTGGAAACGATGGTGATCTTGTCCACGTTGGCAAGCGGCGAGGCCATGGCGCGGACAATCTCCGGCAAACTGCTGATCAACTTGTCCACCACGGCTGCCTGGTTATATTCCTGGTAGGCTTCGGCCTTGATGTTCATGGCCTTGGCTTCGGCTTCGCCTTTCTTGAAGATGATGTCGGCCTCAGCTTCACCCTGCAGGCGTATGGCGTCGGCACGGCCCTGCGCCTCTGCGATCAGGCGCTGTTTTTCGCCTTCCGCAATGTTGAGCACGCGCTGTTTCTCGATTTCCGCCTGCTTCAGCACGGTGGCGATCAGCTCGTTCTGGTGCCGCGCGATTTCCGCCTCTTGCACCTTGGTCTGCTGTTCTTTTTCGATGAGCTGTACCTTAACTTGCTCAGCGATCACCTGCTGTTGCTGTATGTTCTGCTGGATTTCATAAGCCTTGTCGGCCTGCGCCTGCTGCTTCTTGACCAGTTCCTGGTATGTGGCCTTTTTCACTTCCAGGTCGCGTTGCGCTTCCGCCTGCTTGGCCTGGGAAAGTGTTTCCGCCAGCACGCGCTCCTGGTCGGCCTGGGCGCGGGCGATTGCGGCGGCGCGTTGCGCTTCCGCTTTCTTAATGGCTGTATCGCGCTCGGCTTCGGCGGCGGCCACGTCGGCATCGCGCTTGATGCGCGCTACGTCGGGCCGGCCCATGTTGGCGATGTACTCGTTCTTGTCGCGAACTTCCTTAATCGTGAACGAGACGACTTCAAGCCCCATCTTGCTCATGTCGCCGGCGCAGGTGGCGCGCATGCGGTCGCCCACCATCTCCGGCTCTTTCACAATCTGCTCCACCGTCAACTGGCCGATGATGCCGCGCAAATGGCCTTCCATCACCAGCCGGATCAACCCTTCACGCTGCGGCGGCGTCTTGGTAAGAAACTGCTCCGCGCCGGTGCGAATGGAAATGTCATCCGATTTGACTTTGATCTGCGCGACCGCCTCAACGGTCACGGCCACGCCCTGATTGGTGTAAAGGTCCTGCTGGGGCGCAACGTCAAACGACATGAGTTCGAGCGAAAGGAGGCGGCAGTTTTCCACCAGCGGCCAGATAATGCTGCCCGCGCCTTTCACCACGCGCGGCGTCTTGCCGCGTCCGTAAACCAGCAACGCCTCGTTAGGACCAACTTTGCGATACAGCCGCGCTAACATACTGATCAAGATCATGGTGGCCAGCACACACAAGCCAGCAATGATCGCAACTGTTTGCCACTCCATAGCTCCTCCTAGAACTTTCACAGACTTTTCTCCTCTTCAGCCGGAGTGACTCCGGCTTTCTCTGCAAGCTCGCTCCAGCGGCGCACGTACGCCACGCCCTGATCAAAACGCGTAACCACAACTTCTTCACCCCGCCGGATCTCGTCGCCTTCTTCACTGCGGGCGGCACAGGCTTTGCGCGCGCCTTCCTGCACAAAAATGATTTCGCCGGTGCCGCGGCTGCGGATGCTGCCGCTCACTTTGCCCAGCACGCCGACCATTTCATAGTCCATGGGATCAAGATTGGACTCATAAGCCATGAGATATTTGGTCGCGAATAGGATCACCACTCCCGCTCCAATCACTCCAGCCATGGTCGAGAAAGCCAGCCCGGCAAATACCCAGATGTGGCGCAGATGGACCAGCAGGTATCCCGTGCCGCCGAACCACGCCAGGAAAACGGAAATCGTCATGGGATTGAAAAAGCCAAAGCTTGAGCCATGCCCGCCGCCGTGATGCCCTGCTCCGTGCCCAAAATGAAAATGATGCGGCATGTGCAAATGAACATTCAGCGTGCCGCTCAGAAATGAGAATGCGGTATAGGCGAAGCCGACAACAAAACAGACCAGATAAAACATTTCCCAGTTCATAGCTTTACCTCGCTCAAACTATGCCTCGCTCATCTCAGGAGCATTTTTTTGCTGCTGCGGACGCAACACATGCAGCAGCTTTTCCGCCAGTTCAGGCGTTTCCAGGATCGCTTCCATCAGCACCAGGCAGCTGCGTGAATCCTTGTGCTTGGCCAGGTTGAGCAATGCACGGCTCACTGGCGGATCGCGACGGAACCGCTCCGCGCCCTGAATCAGCCACAGGTCGAGCGTGTCTTCCGCGGCGCTCACGTCCGACAAAAGTTCATTGTGGAAGCCTTCAGGATCGTCCACCAAATATCCAGGATGGACGTTGAAAAACTTAGCCAGCAGCAGGCGCGTTTTGTTGGTCAAGTGCGGACGCGCGCCATTTTCAATCTGTGAGAGATAACTCTGGCTGATCTTCAACTTCAATTCGCGAGTGACTGCTTTTACGACTTCCTGCTGCGTCATCTCGCGACCAAAGCCGCGGAGATTGCCTTCCATCAGTCTTAAGTAGCGTAATTTTTCGCCAAGCTTCATATCGCTAATCGCAATAACAATATTTCAATTTGTGATATGCGTCAAGAAGAATTTTGCCTTAGGCGATTCATGCCTGACGTTGGGGCTTAACTGGTTTAGAATCTTAGTGTTGTACGAGCCGACGAAAGGTGGGGACATTTATGCTATCCGTTATGAGATGTGCATTTTGTGGCAAAAACCAAGGTGTGTCCGCGATCTTGCAACAACGCGGCGCCGGTCTGTCTACATTTGCGAAGCGTGCGTGAATGTTTGCCGCAGTATTCTGGCTAAGACAACTGTCACAGCACCAGGCACCTATAAAATCTCGTCTTCGAACCTCAATGGGCCCGCGCCGCGATGCTGTTCTTTTTGCGATAAGCCGCAACACATCGTGGACAAACTGATTGGTTCACCTCCCGGTAGAACACCTGCATACATTTGCGACAAGTGCGTTGCTGCTAGTCTCGAAACGATTCGCAACGACGCTGCGGAAAGTGGGCCGCCGAGAAATCTCTGGCACTGGGTGGCGCGCAAAGTTGGAATCCACAGTTCATATATCCAGTAGATGAATTCATGAGAACGCCTCCACAAAGCGCGGAGGCGTTTCTCATCTATAGCTTTCACCAGCACCAAAGCGCCAATGCCAGATGATCTTTTCACGGCCCTAATGCGGCGCTCTTCCACTATTAGTCTCCGCGCCTATTTCCACGCGCGCACGTCGTTCAGAACGTAAACTTCAGCGCCAGTTGTATGTCGCGCGAGCCGCCACCGCCAAGGAACGGATAGCCGATGGCGACGTCAGGCGTTGCGTTAGTCGGCAGGAAGCCCTGACCGAATGCGCGGCAGCCAACGAAAGGCGCTGCAGCGCACTTGGGATCGCCCGGCACTGAAGCGACGACGCCGTTGGTTTCCAGATCAACCAGGAAGTTGGGCAGCGTGGGATTGGAGAAGTTGGGATGGTTGAAGAGGTTGAAAATATCGGCGCGGAACTGCATGTTGAGGCGCTCGTTTAGCTTTGTGTCTTTGGCCAGAGAGAAGTCGAAATTTTTGAAGTCGGGACCAACGAAAGCATTGCGGCCCAGGTTGCCAAAGTGAGAACCGCCGAAGCAAACGCCGTTCACCGGATCCCAGTCACACGGCGCAGCGAAGGCGGAAAGGTTCAGCAGCTTGTTGTGCCCGCCCGTTCCAACAAAAGGGTTGCCGACGACATCAGGCCGCTCAAAGAATTCATTGCTGTTGTTGAAGTTTTCAAACGAGTTTAGGTTGTAGGGTTGTCCGCTGGAAAGGCGCAGCAATCCATTGATGGACCAGCCATTGGTGAGGGTTTTCGCGGTGGCTGAGTTAGGCAGATCATAGCCGAACATCCAGGTAAGGCGATGCCGCGCGTCAAAGTTGGAACTTCCCTTCTCCGCGCCGGGATTGAGGCTGTTGTCCGGCTGCGCGGCGTTGGGGACAAAGTCTTCGCCGTCGCTGGCGTTGTCAATGGAGTGAGACCAAGTCCACGAGAGCTGAGAGTTCAGGCCATGCAGATTGCGCAGCTTCCAGGTGGTTTGCAGGCTGTTGTAACGCGAGCTTGATGTGGACTCAAACTGATTGATGATGTTGAAGCCGGCAAACGGAAACGCGCCGGTGGCGGGATCATGCTGGTTGATATCGCGGAAGCGGAATAACTTGATGCCCGCAGAGCCAACGTAGCCGGCCTGCAGCGCCATGGACTTGCCCAGGGCCTGCTCAATGTTCACGTTGTAATTCTGGATGTATGGCGTTCGGATTTTGGGATCGACAGTCCATGCATCACCTGTAGGCGCGAAACCTGTGAAGATAGGCACGCCGTTGACGATGGTGCTGGCAACATTTCCCGCCGAGTTAATCGCTGATGCGCCAATGCCGTTGTAAGCCGGGCCGGGATTGAACGTGTTGAAGGGAAAGTGTCCGATGAAAAAGTCTTGTGAGTAGGCGTCGTAATACAAGCCCCATCCGGCGCGGACCACGGTCTTTCCGTTGCCGGTAAGATCGTAAGCAGCGCTGAGCCGCGGCGCAAAGTTGTTGAGATCGCGCGGATACAGGCTTGAAGGGCCGCCGGACTGTCCGACGAGTTGCAGCGAATCTGTGGCCGAATTGAACAGGCTGAAGCGGTGGCCATCTTCATAAATCACGCCAAAGTAGTCCCAGCGCAGGCCGGCGTTGATGGTGAGCTTGCGGCTGAAGCGGAAATTATCCTGCACATAGAACCCGGAATTGTTCTGGTGCGTAGTACGCTGTGAGTTGCCGGCAAACTGGCTGCCGCCGTTGGTAATGTCGCCGGCAAGAAAATCTTCAAACGACGTAAACTTCAGCCGTCCGCGATAGCCGAGATCGTAAAACTGATTGACCGTGGTGCGGCGATACTCATAGCCAAACTTCAGGTTATGTTTTCCGCTGGTGTAGCCAAGGTTGGTGAAGTATTGCCAGTTGGTATCAAAGCGATGCCGCGGGATGGAGTTGTTGCCGCCCAGTCCGCTGGTGCCGTCACTAAAGCTGATCTGCGGCAGGCCGAAATCCTGCGGGTTGGTGACGCCCGTATTCAGGCCGATGGTCGCAGGATTGAAGCTCTGGTCCTGAGGAAAGAAGCCTTCAGCAAAACGGTTCCATCCGCCGCGAATCTCCAGCAATAACTTTGGCGAGAGCAGATGGGTGTATGAGAGTGACAGTACCTGGACGCGCGTGGGCGTAACCGTATTGAAGCCCGGGACGGTGGTGCCACCGCCCAGTGCCAGCGGGAAGCTCTGATCGCTATCGCCATAGAAGTACCGGCCAGTGAGAAGATCGGCGCCTTCACCGTGGCCAAAGTGCTGGTCGATTTTGAAGATCAGGCTGTCCACGCGATTTCTAAAAGGATCGGTGACCTGAACGGTCGCGTTGTCTGCGCCTGTATCGCCAACGGCAGGAAGAGGAATGCTCCAGGGATGCCGCGCCAGCAAGTTCGCGATTACCGGATTGATCGCGCCGCCACCGCCGGTAAATGCGTTCACCCGCGCCTGCGATGGGACGCTGGCCACGCCCGGAAGCCCGCCGTTTTCACGCCATCCTTCATAAGCAACAAACCAGAATGTGCGGTCTTTTACCAGCGGGCCACCCAGCGATCCGCCGTACTGGTTGTTATGAAACACGTCCTGCGGCGTCTTGAGACCAGTATTAGGGTCCACCTTGAAGTTGAAAGCATTGCTGGCATCCAGCGCGTTGTTGCGGAAATATTCAAACACCGAGCCATGAATCTTGTTTGTGCCGGACTTGGTAACGATATTCACCACCGCGCCGGAGTTGCGTCCGTATTCCGGCTCCATGTTGGAGAGAATGCCGATTTCCTGCAGGGCGTCGATAGGCAGCAGCGTGGCCGGAGTGCCAAAGACGCCGGCTTCATTGATGGCAGGATCATTTCGATAACCGTCATTCATGTCAGTGCCATCGAGCAGGTAGTTGTTGGAGCGTCCGCGATTGCCGTTGATGCTGAACGTGCCGAACGATCCGGGCGAATCGCTGTCGCCATTCGGGTCAGAGGCCGAGCCGGGGACAAGCGTAAGAAGCTTGGCAAAGTCGCCGCCGTTGATCGGGAGATTGGCAAGCTGGTTGGCCTGAATGGTGCCGCCCATGCTGTTGCCGGTTGTGTCGATGATGGGCGCTTCCGCCGTGACAACCACTTCCTGTTTCACTTCGCCGGGGGCCAACTGAACGTCTGCCCGCGTGCTCACGGAAACGGCGACGCTGATGCCGTTGGTAACCTTGGTGCCAAACCCGCTCTTGCTCACGCTAACGCTGTACGTGCCCAGCGGCAACTCGTTAACAATATAGTCGCCCTGATCATTGGTGGTGATCGTGCGGGTAAGTCCCGTATCGGCGCTTTTTACCGTAACGTCCGCGCCAATCACGGCCGCACCGCTGGCGTCAGTAACCGTTCCCTGGATTCCACCGCGAAAAGTCTGGGCCAACAAAGTGGAAGACAGGCAGAACAGAAGGACCACGGAGAAAAATCCGGAAGAGAGAGTTCTCATCGTCAACACACCTCTGAATTGAGATTGGCTGGCGGGAGAATTATACCGTGCGGAGGAGATCGGGTGATCGCGCGTGATCGCCGTGATCGGGAAAACCAATTTTCACCACGGAGACACGGAGAACAGCCGAAGCCGGAAAAACAAAATCTTTACCACAAAGGACACAAAGGAACACAGAGGGCATAGGGGAGAGCGCCGTGAGCGGGAAATCACGATGAAACCGCCGGCAGCGTTGAAGCAGGTTCTCTTCAACTGCTGTCGGCGTTTGGTGCTGTTTGCGCGTCACCGCTCATCCGCCGTAGTAGCCCATCAACACGCGATCGAATTCTTTTTCCTGCTCGGTGCGCCCGTCGTCATTCTGGCGCTGGGCCTTGGCTTTCTTCTGCTTCTTTTCTTTGTGCGGGTTGGCGGCGCATCCTTCCTGCTGGTTGTTTGCGGCAGCCACGGCTGTTTCATTGGACTTGGGTTCGTCGGCGGCAAAGGCCGAGATGGATGATGCCAGTGTTGCGATTGTAAGTATGCGGACCAGAGCGGTTTTCATGAGAGTTTCTCCTTTTTTCAATTTGCAATGTATGAAGGCATCGCGCGATGGCCTTGCGTTGTACACCATGCAAAACGGAATAGGAGCGCGTTTATTCCGGGGAGCGGGTGGAGAATATTTTTTTGAAGAATGGGAATAAAACGGAGAGGTGGGTTTTCTGAATCGGGCTTTAGCTTGGACATTTTATGTGCGCTTCGCTCTTCCTACGCGCGAGCCTGCCGCGCAAGTAAGAGAGTTTTCGCACAATTAAAGCCCTTTTCGCTACACTCATCCACGCCCCGAAGGCCGTTGTGTCGTGATACGTGTTTCGTTGGCAAGAAAGATAGAAGGATAGTATGGCCCACCCTTGCAGAAGATACAAAACCAAAGGCCAGCTTCTACGAAGGGAAAAGGCGCCAGCAACTCGCCATCTTAATCATTGACTCAACTATAATGTGCTTTTATATTCTGCCTTGCATCGAAGGAGGCTCATGAGATTATTCCTTGTAGCAACCTACATACTACTACTTGTGTCAAGCAACAGTGCTTTCGGGCAGCTTGTAACAGTGCACTACGACGCCGTCGGTCATGCCGAGCTGATTGCTCCCAGCGACCCTCGATTTATCCCTTTGCGCGATGACATCCTAAAAGCCGCCGGAACGAACGAGTCAATAGATGCCTTTGTACCTATTGCTATTGTGCTCCACAACAGGAATCACCCCCCGATCCTCGCGTATGCAATCAGATGGGAAGTCGTTAGTCCTTCCGGTGAGACCTCGAAGTTTAATTTAATTTGGTGGCAAAAACTTGCGCTTGCGGCGGTGAAGGGGGAGGTCGACTCGGGAAATCCAGCCAAAGTGCATGCTGCTTACAGCGTTCAAGTGGTTGCTCCTGGAGCATCTCGACTGATCAGTCCGTTCTTCAACCTTTCTCGCCAATCGGATGTAGCCAAGTTTGGAACAGGCTCATTTAGCGGGCCCTCACAA
>DASXIL010000704.1:0-12708 GCA_036497985.1 Candidatus Angelobacter sp.
ATAGCCCGCGCCAGCGTGAAACCTGTCTTCGAAAATTGCCCAACTCCGCGGTGCATGGCCGCGCCCAGGTCTATTACCAGCAGATGGACAACCTGCTAGCTCTGCGCCAGCAAGTCCGCTCGCAGCTTTTGCACCAAGGCCGTAAGCATCCGGCTTTGCGTCTGCTCTGCCAGATTCCCTACATCGGCCCCATGCGCGCCACCCTGCTGATCGTCTTCATCCAGAGCCCGCATCGGTTTCGCACCAAGCGTCAGCTCTGGGCTTACTGCGGTCTTGGCATTGAGACGCATGACAGCGGTGAGTACCGCTTCCGCCAGGGCCAACTGGAACGCAAGCGCCAGCCCACGGTTATGGGCTTGAATCGCAACCATCATCATCTGCTCAAGTACGTGCTCAAGAGCGTGGCCGCTCGCTGTTGCTCCGGCTCCGGACCCGTACGCGATTTTGCTCAAACTCTGCTGGATCAGGGCATGCGCCCGGAGATGGTCCGCCTCACCGTAGCTCGTAAGATCGCCGCCATTGTTCTGGTCCTGTGGAAGAAAGGAGCCAGCTTCGACGCCCAACATCTGAAACCGCAAGCAGCTTGAGCTTTGGGTGAACAGCAACCTCCCGCGAATCGCTCGCACAGTGGTGGTTCCTGATTCTGCCAACGCTCGGGTTCGAGGGTGAGTCTCCTTCGGGTGTTTAGTCCAGGCTTGGCTTCTGGCCACCTGAGTCTCTCCCCAGATTCTAGGCCTCCTCGGATAACCCAACAAAGTTATAGGCCTGGCTTGTCCAGAAGTCTCCAATAGAATCATGGTTAACACTCAACCACAGATCTGCTTGCGCACGTGATAAGAACCAGGGACGTCATTCGCCACCCACATGAGCATCGTCCGGGACACTGCTGAAAACCCTTCCTCAGAAAAGGTGAGGCTTGGGGCTGGATGCCGCGTGAATCCCCCGCCGCCAGTCGTGGGGGAAATATTTCTCTTGACTTCCCCTTTCATAGAATCTCCCGATTTTTGGGGCCCTCCCTCGACCAGTCGCCTTTCCGACCATTGTCACCGGCGTTTACCAATCGTGAGATTCCTAACTCTTACCGATCCGCGTGAATCCGCGTTGATCCGCGGTAGGTTTTTGTTTTTCCCGATCACCCGATCTTCCTCCCTCCCCCTCCCTACCTCATCCCAGATTGGCGTGGGTTTCAGCGACATCATCCCAAGCCATCCCAGATTGGCATGCACTCCAGTATTTTGGCTTCGATTGGCGTAGGGTTGGCCGACTTCCCCATTCCGATCAGTGTCATCAGCGTTCATCAGCAGTAAGGTTTTTTCTCTCCCGCGCGCCCTCCGTGTCCTCAGTGGTAAAGGTTTTGCTTTACCAAAACACAAAACGCAACGGAATCTCCGTTGCGGATTTTTGACCCTGCCAAATACCAAGTACCTACTACCAATTACCTTGGGAGTCGCCTCATGTTACTGCATCGATCTTACACAGTCACTCGCGAAGTAGTTCATCAACGCGGGTCATGTCTTTTGCGGCCCTCTGCCTGACGCAGGTTCATGTTTTTAGTACAAGGCAAGGACAATTGACAGCCCACCCCACGCAACATTAAGTTCTGGCTCTTGATTCGCGCCTATTCGCGAAGATTCGCGGCTAATCTTTTAATCTGCGCTGATCAGCGAAAATCTGCGGCAAATGCTCTTACGCGATCCGCTCCGCTGGCTCGTCGTAAGCGCTCGCCTTATTCAGCTTCTCAATCGCTTCGCGATCAAGCTCAAGCCTTGTCGCTTGCGCCAGCTCATTCAGCTGCTCCACGCTGGTTGCGCTGGCAATCGGCGCGGTGATGCTTGGACGCGCCATGAGCCACGCCAATGCCACCTGCGCCGGCTTGCTCTGGTAACGTTCAGCCACCTGGTCCAGCGCCTGCAAGATGCGAAAGCCACGGTCGTTCAGATACTTCTTTACAGCCTGTCCGCGGGGACTCTTCTTCAGATCGTCCTGCGAACGGTACTTGCCGGTCAGGAATCCACTGGCCAGCCCATAATAGGGAATCACGCCAAGTTTTTCCTGCAATGCCGGCGACTCCAGCGTGGTCTCATAAGTCGCGCGCTCATACAGGTTGTAGTGCGGTTGCAGGCTCTCATACCGGGGCCAGCCATGCTTGCGGCTCGCCGCCAGCGATTCACTGGTCCGCTCCGCCGTAAAGTTGGAGCAGCCAATCACGCGCACTTTGCCCTGCTGAATCAATTGCGCGTATGCTTCCAGCGTCTCTTCCACCGGCGTTGCCGGATCGTCGCGATGCGACTGGTAGAGATCGATGTAATCCGTCTGCAATCTATTGAGCGATCCCTCCACTTGCCGCATGATCCAGGCCTTGCTCAAGCCTTTGCCCTGCCCGGGAATCTCCGAACCCACTTTGGTTGCGATGACAACCTTGTGGCGCTTGCCGCTGCGCTTGAACCAGTTGCCGATAATGGTCTCGCTCTCACCGCCCTGGTGCCCCGGCGCCCACGTGGAGTAGCTGTCCGCGGTGTCGATAAAATTCAGTCCCGCAGCTAGAAAGGCATCCAGGATCTTGAACGACGTCGGTTCATCGGCTGTCCAGCCAAACACATTGCCGCCCAGCATCAGCGGCGCTACTTCAATCGCAGATTTGCCTAATTGGCGATTTTTCATGTCGCAATCTCCAGAGGCTATTTTACTAGCCCACGCAGCGACAGTGAGCAAAGCGACAACGTATGTACTTGAGAGTCGTCATCCCGAGAGGTCCGTACATTTGGCTGCGCTTTCTTCAGCCAGCCAAATAGGACCCGAGGGACCTGCTCCGCTGATGTTGCGGGACCGTAAATACATTTTTGTTGGAGTATTGCCTTGACGTCATAACCACGCTGGATAGGGTAGCGTAAAGAAATAAGGGAGCACCACAGGTGCGATACCAGAGAGAAGAGGTTATTCAACTTCCTCCGCATCTTTTCGCTTTTGCTCTGAACGAAATTTCTTCCATGCCCAACGCACCGGGAAGAACAAGATCGCCGCCCACAGCAGCAGGCTGGGGCCGGATGAAAGCAGGAACAAACCAACATCAATCAATCCTTCCACCACTGTGTTGTACCCGTCCACGGCGGCATTGCGGAAGCGGCTTCCCGTGGATGGTGGCGTGGACTGCAACTTGGCGAAATATTCTTCTTTAACGGTCGTGTTCAGCGTGGCAAAGGCGACGCGCTTGCTCAGCTCTTTCTTTTCCGCCTGCAGCTGCTCAATCTCGCCGCGCACGCGGTCAATTTCGAGTTCAACCTTCAACACGTCCTGTAATTTTCCCGTGCGCGAGCGCAGGATCTCCGTAAGCCGCTGCTCTGTATGGATTCCATTGGCCAGCCGCGCCTGCAAATCTACATACTGCTGCGTGACTTCTTCACCGCCCTGCGACTCGTCTTCCACGCGGCCCAGTTTCTTCAGTTCCGCCATGGCAGCATCAAGCTGCTGCGCAGGAATGCGCAACGTCGCCGTCAGTGAGCGTCCTGCCTCAGCCGGCGCGCTCACTTTCAACTCGCCCATATAACCGTTGTGGCGCTTCAGGATTTCTTCAAGCTCGGCCCTCGACTTATCGAATTCTTTGGTCACCAGCACCACGCCAGCAACCCGCGCGATCATCGGGACAGTGGGCAAATCCAGCGTGCGCTCGCTGCTGTCGATCTCGTGGTCTGCATATTTTTCATCTTCGACCCCACCAACAACGCCGGGCGTGGTCTTCGCCAAGTTGGCATCCGTGTTCAATCGGCCAAGAGAATCGTAAGCATAAAGTTTCGCCGGTGGCGGTGGTGGCGGTGCCAGTGTGGCTCGATGCTCGTCCGTCAATTGGGCCATTCTTAGACTCGGAGTCGGACGCAGGCGGCTCACTGAGATGAAGGACAACAGCAATATCGTCGCAGCTGCCCCGCCTGCCCATGCCAGCCTTTTCGGAGAAAAAAGCATTCCCCAGGTGCGCCGGTTCGTGGCTCTTTTCTTTGGCGCCCTCTCCCGTTGCCTCAACTCCGCCACGATCTCGTCTGGCATCGGCGACGCTTGTAATGTTTCCACTTCCCACGCCATCATCTCCTGCGAAAGCTTCCTCAGATCGGCTGCCAGCTCCTGGCACTCCACGCAATGCTCCAGATGCGCTGCTGCCGCCACTGCGCGGTTGGTCGCCAGCTCGCCGTCTAGATAGGCCATGAGTTCTTCTTGTTCGATAGGATGATTGCTTTTGCTCATGATTGTGCCTCGCCCTCTGTGGCGCCCCGCGATCTGCTTTGTGCATTGCGTTTGGGTTCCAGAAAACTCTTTAGCTCCATGCGTGCGCGAAACAACCGCGACCGCACTGTGTTCACCGGCAGGCGCAGCAACTCGCCAATCTCCGCATAATTGAGTTGCTCATATTCCCGCAGCATCAAAATCTCGCGCTCGCCTGAATCTAATTTTTCCAGCGCCTGCCGCACCCACAACGTATTGTCAGATGGGCCATCTTCAGCAAGTTCATGATCGTCATCGATCTGCGGCTCATTGCCGGAAAGCTTTCGTCGCTCAGCCGCAAGCAGCTTCAACGCGATCCCATATAAGTATGTTTTGACCATCGCTCGCGGTTCGTATCGGACGGCGGCGCGGATCACGGCCAGAAAGGTCTCCTGCGCCAGATCTTCAGCGCGGTCTTTGCTGGCGAGCCTGCGCCTGAAGAATCCATAGAGCGGCTCGCGATAGCGTGCGAACAGCTCGTCGAACGCCTCTCGCGATCCGCGCTGAAACTCGAGCATCAGGGCTTCATCGCTGATCATTGATGTTCATCACCGGTCTTCATCACCCAGATCTTCATCACCCAGGTCTTCATCACCCAAATGGTTGTCACCTGCGGTTATCCTTTCCTTGCCCTGGCCCGAAGAGCCGAAGCATCTGTCCCCATAACCGTTGTCTCTACATCTTTAATGTCTCAACTAGAACGAAAGTTCCCAAAAATCTTTCCCAGAACATTTTTTTTGATGGATGTGCCAGTTTTTTCGGGGCATCCATCGGAGGCCAGACGCGCAATGGCCAGGTACTAATAGCCAAATACCTTATGTTCACCGTCATGTTCAGCAACTCGGCAATCTCGCGCAATCGTCCGCCTTGGCATGCATCGCTGTAGTAACGGCCTTGGGCCGCGCCAATGTGAGACACTAATTACTGATGGCCAAGTGGAAGCAATACGAGCTATGGGTCCAGACCGCCCCAAACAAATGGGAGATTATTGGATTGTTTCCCAGCCCGGAGCTAGCCACGGTTGTGGCCAACGCCCGCGCCGCGCGCACTCGCCTGATTGAGGTGCTTTATGACGGCGCCAAGATGATGGGTCAGGAAATCATCGCTGAACTGGGCACCACCCGCAAAGAATAGCCGCAACCGTGTTCTTGGACTATCATTGAGCGAGTAGTTTGCGTTCCCGGCTTCATCCTTCTCCCGGAGGGCCTATGGCATTCCCCGCTCCCCGCATCTGCCTCGCTGCAACATTCCTTACTGCCATGCTTGTGCCTTGCGCCGTTGCCCAGCGCGGCGGCGATCCGCACTCTGGTGGCGCTGTCGATCTCCCTAGTGCCGGCTCTCCCATTATGGAAAGAAATACTGATCCCCGTTCCGTGTTTATTTCCGGCAAAGTCGTTCTTCAGGGTGGCGGGCCCACTGGCCGGGTCGCAATTGAGCGGATTTGCAGTGGAATGGCCCGGCGGGAAGGCTATACCAATTCCAAAGGCAACTTTCAGTTTGAGCTGGGACGGAACTCCATGGAGCGCGATGCCAGCCAGGCCGATTCTGATCGCATGGTCAGCAATAAGAACGCGCGCACTCCTCCTTCCGGAGGAACTGACATCAGGTTTGACGATTGCGAATTGCGCGCAATTATGTCTGGCTTTGTCTCCTCCACCGTGCCGATGCGGGTTTACGCCGGCTCTTCACAGGTTGAAGTTGGCACCATTGTGTTGACAAGAACCGGCGCGCCTGAAGCCCCAACGGTCAGTGTAAATACCATGATCGTGCCGAAAGAGGCCCGTGAAGCGTATGAAAAGGGCCGCAAAGCAGGCACCGAAAAGAAATTTGATGAAGCCGTAACCGAGCTTAACAAGGCTGTCACTGTCTATCCGCAGTATGCGGCTGCATGGTCATTGCTGGGTGAGATACATCGCCTGCAAAACCAGTTCGAGCCCGCCAGGGCGGAATACGGAAAAGCGCTTGCCGCCGATCCAAAATTCGTGGGTCCTTATTTCGGCTTGGCGGCCATGGCTGTGGTGGAAAACAAATGGACAGAAGCTGCCCAGCTTACTGACCAGTTGATCCAGTTAAATTCAGTCGCGTATCCCATGGCGTACTTCTTCAACGCCGCCGCCAACCTGAATCTGGGCAAGCTGGACGCCGCGGAGCTGACCGCGCGCAAGTTTCAGCAAGTGGATAGGGCCCACACGCGCCCTGACATTGCGCTGCTTCTGGCCAATATCCTTACGGGCAAACACCAATATTCTGAAGCAGCACAACTGTACCGCGACTATCTGGCCGTGAAGCCCGACGCTCCTAACGCCGAGGCGCTGAAGAAAGAAGCGCAGCGGCTGGATGGCTTGAGCGCGGCAAAACAGTAATTATTCCAAAATCGGACCACAGAAAATCATCCGCTATTCATACCGTAAGGCGACCATTGGGGTTCACTTTCGTTGCACGGCGAGCGGGGAAGCAGCTGGCCAACAGCGCGACAGCCTCAAGAGTCAGCGGCATAATTCCGCTGAAGCTTCCTGCTTCAACCTTTTTTTGACGAGATTTTCACCGCGTTGAAACGCAAAAGGCGTACCATTTTAAGTGTCGAATTGGTTCTTTATTCGCGATCTTCCGCATGTAAGCTTGTGGCTTTGATGGGAGGCTGCCATGGAACTTCGCTTCCGCAGGTTCGTCATCTGCATGACGTTGGTTACTGTAGGGGCCGTATCCGCGGGTGCGCAACGCGGCGGTTCCACAAGTTCGGGCACAACTTCCCGCAGCAGCGCCCCCTCCACTCGCACGCCGGGCACTCCCGACGCGAATTCCAGGCCGCTCTTTATTTCTGGCAAAGTCATGTTACAGGGCGGAGGAGCGCTGCCTGAGCCGGTCCCCATTGAGCGCGTCTGCAATGGAACGGTCCGGCGTGAAGGTTATGCCGACACAAAAGGGCAATTTGAGTTTCAGCTGGGCCTGAACCTTACGTTCCAGGACGCCAGTGAAAATGATAGCCGCATCACTCCCGCTTCGCCGTCGCGCTCCGGAAGTAGTACAAACCTGAAGGCCCTTGAGCTGAACGGCTGTGAGTTGCGCGCTGTGCTGGCAGGCTACCAATCCAGCGTGGTGACTCTGAGGGTCACCGGCGGAGACGCATGGCAATATGAAGTAGGCACAATCTATCTTACGCGAATCGGAAATGCCCCAGGGACCACTATTAGCGTGACCAGTATGGCCGCGCCCAAAGACGCGATGCGCGCCTTTGAAAAAGCGCAGAAGGTCAAGGCGGAAAAGCCGGTCGAAGCGGAAAAGGAGCTGAACAAAGCCGTAAAAATCTATCCGCAGTTCGCCGCCGCGTGGACAATGCTGGGGGATATGCATCGCGAACACAATGATTTTGATGCGGCGCGCAGTGACTATACGCAAGCCATTGCGGCTGATCCCCAGTTCGTGAATCCGAACTATGGCCTGGCGATGATCGCCGCGCAGGAAAAGAAATGGGATGACGCCGTCCGCTTCACTGACAAGGTCATCAAGCTCAACTCCGCTGCCTATCCCGTGGCATATTTTCTGAATGCCGCCGCCAATTACAACTTGCAGAAACTTGCGCCGGCGGAAGAGAGCGCCAAAAAATTCAAGACCCTGGACACGCAACACAATCATCCTGACGTCTGCCTGTTGTTGAGCTATATCTATTCCGGCCGGCAGGATTATGCCGGCGCGGCCCGCGAAATTCGTGAGTACCTTGTCCTCGCGCCCAACTCGCCTGACGCTGAATCGCTCAAGAACGATGCCAAACGCTTTGAGGATTTAAGCGTTTCCGCCAAGCGCGACTAGCTGGGAGTTCATCTGGTTGGCTGTTTTGAATGGAATGGAGCTTCCGGCCGAAACTTAAGCAGCACCGGCGGCGTGAACTTTTCTCCCGGCTTGAGCTGGCCTGTGTTGTCATCCACTTTGCTCCAGCCCACGTGGGCCGTCGCATAAAACCATCCATCCACTTCTACAGCGTGTGTGGGATCAAACTGCTCGATCTGGTGAATCACCTGATCGCTTGTGATTTCGGTTTGCGCCGGGTTCATGAGAAGTCGCAGGATTCGCTCGGGTTCAGTGCCGTTCTGTATGCCGATGAGCGAGTCTCCGTTGCGATAGAGTCCGTCGAGTCCCACCACAGCAACATTCTCCGGATGCTGCAGGTAATTGAGTTTTGCGGATGGATTCGGAGCAGCGGCTGCCGCAGGCAGATCGATCACGGCAATGCCCATGGTGTAGTCGGCCACAAAGAGCCGCTTGCCGTCGCGCGCAAGGACCGGCGTTTGCGGCGAGAAAAGTCCATCGGCAATTTTTTCCAGCTTCGCTGTCTGCAAATCTCCATGCAGGCGATACACCCCGCCGCCGATGCTGTCCGTTACATAGACCGTGCCATGATCGGTGACGCACATATCGCCCAGCACTGCTGGGCCGGTGGTCCCGGGATCAAAGCGGCGCAGCACTTTCCCGCTCTCAGGATCAATCTCCATGAGCACCGCTTTGCCTTCATCTTCCTTAGAAATGCCGCTAAATCCGGGCATGGCGGAAGCAGTCACCCATAGGACTTTTCGTTTTGGATCGGCAGAGATGGCCATCGTGGGCCAGCGTTTGGCTTCCGCCGGCAATGGCAGTTCTTCCATCGAGCATTGCCGGCTACCGGCTTTGGGTAGTGTGACCCGATAGACGGTGTGGTGCTGGACGCTGGAAACATAAAAGCTGCCCGCTGATTTCGCATTTGAACTTTTTAGATAAGCGATGTCTTCGGGCATGGTATCGGCCTGTGTTAGCTCGCAGACAAACTCGGCGTTCGTTACCGGCAGGCTGCGTTCTTTCATCAGCTCGGCGACTTTCGCGCCTGTTCCTGCGGTCATCAATGGCTTCAGGTCTTCATCCTTGGAAGGATCAAAGCTAAGGCCAGTGGCGACATACTTCTCAATCCACCGCAACGCCTCGTCCTTGTGGCCCAGCCTGGCTTCGATTGTCGCCACGCTCAACAGATAACGCGGCGTTGGGGCAGGCAGCTCGCGTCCGATTTCAGTCAACACATCCCGCGCGGCTTGCCAGTTCTTCTGTTTGGCTGCTTCACCGAGCTTCTGAAAAAGTTCTTGGTAGCGCGCCTTGTCAATGCCGTAACTTTGGGTGCTTCCAGCCAGTATCGCTAATGAGAAGAATGTGACCATCAGCTTGTGACTGTTTAGCTTCATCACGTCTTGGACTCGCACCTTAACCCACCGTTAGCAACCGCTCGCCCTCACATTCCCACTTGTGGCATTGAGCTGCTCAGGATTCCCATGCTCCGGCCAGCGCCGCGCAAAGAGTGTCTCTGCTGGTATTTGGCATTCGGCATGCACTTATATCCAGTGACTCTCCCCTGGAATCCAAAAACCATAGGGTATGTGTATTTATGAAGAAAGCCTACTTCGTGTGTGGTCTTCTCCTTTTTGCCATCACGGCATTTGCTCAAAACAACTTTGTTTATACCAACGATAATTTTTCTCCCAACACCGTTTCCGCCTTTAAGGTAAGCCCCAGCAACGGAGCGCTCACGCTGATTCCCGGATCGCCCTTTCTTACCGGTGGAGACGGCGGCGCCCACGACGTGGGCCCGGAAACGATTACAACCGCGACGCAAGGCACACACAGTTTTCTCTACGCAGCCAACGCAGGTAGCGGCACTATCAGCGCTTTCGCAATCGACCCCAGGACAGGAAATCTCACTGCTGTCCCGGGCTCTCCTTTTACCGTTGCGGCGGCAAATTCCGGTAATACGCTCTCACTGACCGCGAGTCCTGGCGGGCACTTTCTGTTTGAGGTTGACGAAAGTTCAACGTTCATCCGCACTTTTAACATCGCGGCCAATGGCGCGCTCGTTGAAGCCGCAGGCTCGCCCTTTGATAGCGGCGCGTTTCCTGAAGGCCTGAAAGTGACAGCCAACGGAAAGTTCCTTCTGGTGGGCCTCAAGTCGATAGATGCCGTAGGTGTGTACGCAATTGACGCGAGCGGAACTCTTACGCCGGTGTTTGGTTCGCCATTCCTTACCAATGGACCCGCCGCCGCGGTTGATGCCACTTGCGCCAACAATCGCGCGTTCGTTGCCAGCGCGGGATCGGACCTGATCGATGCTTTTGATATGGCGGCAGACGGCAGCTTAACGCCGGTGGCTGGCTCGCCATTCCCCAGCGGAGGCACCAGCACCATCAATGCGCACACTCTTACACCCAGCAACCAAAATCTACTGACCAGCGACGTATTCAATGCCGCCGTGTCATCACTGGCTCTGGGGCCGGATGGCTCGCTGCAGCCCGTGCCGGGATCGCCCTTTGCCGCCACTGACTGGGTCGGCTCCATTGCCACCACCAGAAGCGGCAAGTTTGTTTACACGTCGCTATTCACCCGAGCCCAGGTGGATGGCTGGATGATCATGACTGATGGAACACTGCGTCCTGTGCCGGGGCGTCCATTCTCTACCGGACAGGCCGGAGCGGGTGTACAAGCATTGACTACTTTCCCGGCACCCTCATGCTCGGCACAATAATCGCCTCGATGTTCGCGTAACTTCGTCGATAAGGGACTCGGAGCGCCACTCCGGGTCCCTTTTCTTGCTGATGATCCTCATCGGAGCCGCGGCTATTGCGCAAGCATACAGCTACTGTAGCGTCACTAGGACCTCAATAACGCCCTCTCCATTAGGCAATGGTTGTAGTGCTTTGCCCAGAATCGCGCCCGGTATGCGGCTGGGGTCCGTTCCTTTCATTGCATACCCGGGTTTAGCCGAAGTTACGAGCAGGTCTCCGGCCTTGATAGGACCATTCACGGCAGTTACCTTGCATGGAACGATGCCAACCACGGCAAGAGGAACATGGGACCCAGGCACTTTACCAAGACTGACCCCGGCCACCATGCCCGGTTGAGTAGAGTAAATTCCGGCCACGAGCGTCGAATATGGTTGCGTGGTATGCGCGAGGCGGCGTTGCGAAGTATCGTCAATGACCAGTACATCGCCGGCGGCATAACTGGATTGAACTCCCTTGACAGCGACTGACTCCGCAAAGTCCGCGCCGCCCGAAGTAAATTGTCCGCTAATGGATAGATTGCCATTGGTTGTCAGATTAAAGACGGTTTTTTCGGTTCCGGGATTGTTGGGGTCCGCTGTTTGTCCGAGGATAATACTCTCATTCCCAGAGCAGCCATTACCGACTGTATAATCGTTTTCAAATAGGCCAGCTATGCCGCAACAACTGGCGGTAATCTTACCCATGACTGCAATGGGTAAAAAATCTTGAGGGTCGGCTTCACCCAGCACCGCGATGCTGCCATCATCGCTGATGGCCTTTCCGTGTATGCCCACGCCCTGATGCCCCATGCCCAAGCCATAGACGCCACTCCCTCCGCCCGTACTGTCCGGCGTTCCGTGAGAAATGCCAACTACGCCCGCGCCTCCAGTTGTGGCATTCGATTCGCCGCGAACCCCCGTTCCCTGGCTGCTTGATACCACTCCCCACAAACCATAGGTTACTCCGTTTGTGTTTGTGGCTTGGCCAAGGACGGCGGGAGCATTTGAACCCGTCACTCCTTTGATGGCCATTCCTGTTCCCTGCTGCTGTACCTGTACAGTCTGGGTGCTGTTGCTCCCGGTAAAGATGCGCGGACTTTCTGTGGTTTGCGCGACCGCTAATGTGGCAGCGGAAATCAGAGCTCCGCCCATGACGAAGGAAAGAACTTTCATGATGAATCTCCTGGGGGGAACTGCTGTTAGTTGATGCTGGCCCCCATCCAGCAGGTGGTCTGAATAAGCCCCCGCGCCAAATAAAATTTCATTAACGATGTAAGCCTTTGCTGCTCTTTAGTTTAATTAGGATACGAGCGGTTGGCCGTTCATGGTGCAGAGCGCGGATAGTCAAAGTCTGCTTTTTGCCGATGACCGCTCACCAATGCGTCATTCTTAGGTTGAATTTTCCTCTATCTCAAATCTGCTTCTGGTATTTTCTTCCAATTCGCTTTACCATCGCCAATAGTGTCCGCTTCAGAGCACAAACCGATTGATAAAGACCGCCTGGTCTCCGCCGTGCAGGGGGAAGACGACGCGTCATACGAACTTAAGCTGCGTCCGCGCTACCTGCGTGAATTCATTGGACAGAAAAAAGTAAAAGAGAATCTGGCGGTCGCCGTGGAAGCCGCCAAGTCTCGCGGTGAAGCCCTGGACCACGTTCTTCTCTATGGGCCGCCGGGGCTGGGCAAGACCACGCTGGCGACGATCATTGCCAATGAAATGGGCGTGGCTTACCAGCAGAGCGCCGGGCCGGCCATACAGATCAAGGGCGATCTCACTGCCATCCTGACCAACCTGCGCGATCGCCAAGTCTTGTTTCTGGACGAAGTACACCGCTTGCAGCCCGCGCTGGAGGAAATTCTGTATTCAGCGCTGGAAGACTACAAGCTCGACATCATCATCGGGCAGGG
>DASXIL010000705.1:0-3572 GCA_036497985.1 Candidatus Angelobacter sp.
GCGACAATCGCCGTGAATCGTTTGTGGCTTTGCAGCAGTGTTTGAACCACCGTATAACCCAACTCGGGCGAAGAAATGTCCCGCTCCAGCTGGATAGTAAGGTCCGGATCGATCGGAAGACCCAGTTCCCTTGCCACGCCGACAATGTTTTCCCAGCGCGTAAGAGAGTCCGCGCTGAACGATTGCCCGCGCATGAAAGCGATCTGCTTGTGGCCGAGTTCCACGAGATGCCGGAGAATCAATTCCGCGGCCCGCCGGTGGTCCAGCAAGACGTTGGTGATTCCGGAGATTTTCTTATGCCCGGCAACCGCCACCACCGGAACCGCCAACTCATGCTCCAATTTCGTGTCAATCGTGATGAGCCCTTCGGCGCCCCGGCCAATCAACAAGCGCGGATACTCCTCAATCATGTCGGGTTTGTGGCGATGATGGGCGTTGAAATAGAAATAGCCCTCGCGCATCAGGTGATCGCCGATCCCGCTCATCACCATGGTGTGATACCCGTCATTCAGCTCGGGGACGAGTATCCCCACGGTAAACGTCCGCTTTTTGCGAAGGGAGCGCGCCAGGAGGCTGGGCTGGTACTTAAACTTGCGCGCCGCTTCGCGAACGCGTTCCCGGGTTTCGTGCGGGATGGAACGCCCAGGGACATTATTCAGGACAACGGAAATGGTGGCCGGGCACAGGCCGAGATAATCCGCAAGGATTTTCAGGCTCGCCCGGCCTTCACGATCGGAAGGTTTTGGTTTGCGTTCATCCACTGCAGTATCTGGCCCGAGACTGCCTGGCGCCGGTTCGTCACCTTTAGATTTCGGCATAAGCGTTTCCCAAACCTGGTAATCGGGGAGAAAGGGCCGCGAAGTCGAGAGTAAGGTCGGGCGCAGGAGTTGGATCGCGCGTCTAGACCAGATGGTTCTCGTTGAGCCGATTAAACCGGTTGATTATCCCCAGACAAACGTTTGTCTAGACAGTATTCGAATTTTTTCTGCTTGACAACAATATCTTGACTGATGCCAAATAGCCCCACGATTGTGGTGTTTCTGTAAAAATCTGCCACGCAAACGATTGGATTGGTCGAGGCCGGGCCGCATAGCCGCCGGAATTGCATATCGTTTAAAGGCAGGGGCGGTCGTCGACGCTGTACTGGGACCTTTAAGGAAGATCTCGCGCAAAGCAACCTGGAACAGCCGCACCGCGGTTGATAGAGCCCTGTTTCGACAAGGTGGGAGGCAAGTCTATGCGGTTCCTTTGCGTAGCTCTAGGTCGTCTTCTTTTAGCTGCTTTTTTGCTGACTCTTACGGGCTTTGCCCTTCACGCACAAACCAGTAACGGCACGATCACTGGATCCATTCTGGATTCCTCAGGTGGAGCTGTCCCCGGCGCCCAAGTAGCAGCGACGGGTGTGGAAACTCATAGCGTATATAATACCGTTTCCAGCTCCACGGGTGCTTACCGGCTGAGCGACCTCGTTCTCGGTACTTACACCATTTCGGTCATCGCACCCGGCTTCAGAAATTCCCAACTCACAGGCGTGGTAGTGCAGACCAATAGCACGGTGTCGCTCGATATCACTGTACAGCCCGGGGATGTCAAAGAAACCTTGACTGTTTTGGCGGACGCGCCGCGAATTCAGACAGAAACCTCGGAGATGGGTACGGTAGTCGGTGCGAAGGAAATTCTGGATCTGCCATTGTCTTTAAACGCTTCTGGCCAGAGTTTTCTCCGGTCCCCGGAAACGTTCGTGTTTTTGGCACCGGGAACCCAGGGCCCGGGAACGAACCAGAATGGCGGTAACTCATCCGGTATCTTTCAATCGAAACTCAGCGGCGGGCAAAATTTCTCAACGGAAGTACTTCTGGATGGCGTCAGTACAACCCGCTCGGACAGCGGTTCGGCGTTCGACCAAACCGCACCGTCCGTCGAAGCGTTAAGTGAGTTTAAGGTGCTGACATCCACTTTTTCCGCGGAATACGGCCGCACTTCAGGCGGCATCGAAAGCTTTGCAATAAAGTCCGGCGGAAATGATTACCACGGAACTGCATTCGATCTGTTCCGAAACACCTCCCTCGATGCCAACTCCTGGATCAACAATTTCAACGGCACACCACGCCCCGCGGATCACCAGAATGATTTCGGCGGCAGCCTGGGTGGTCCAGTGCGCGTTCCCAAACTCTACAACGGCAAAGATAAGACTTTCTTCTTCTTTTCCTATGAGCAGTACCGCAACAATCCAGGCACATCCGTCACAAACACCCTTCCGACACAAGCAGAACTCCAGAACGGCGACTTTTCGGCGGTGTTAGGTCCGGGACTAACGACAGACGGTAAACCTGGCGGCCCGCCATTAATCAATCCCTGTGATGGCTCACAGGTCTTCCAAGGACAGATTTTCGACCCCTCAACAACTCGCACCGTGACGGTCGGCGGAAATCAGGTGCAATGCCGCACAGCGTTCCCACGAAATATTGTCCCCCAAACAAGCTGGGATAGCGTCGCTAAGAACGTTTTAGGTTTCCTGACGGTTCAGGCCGATCCGACCCGTGGCCTGCGGAACAATTTCATCTTCCTGTCGAGCCAGCAGATACGGGATACGACGATGACCTTCCGCATCGATCAGAACTGGGGTGCAAAAAACAAGTTCTTCTTCTCTTACAGCAGCCGTGACCAAGAGACTCCAAGTGGGGCCAATTCCCTCCCTGCGCCGCTGAATGGAAATTTCTTCAACTCCAATTTTACCCACTACGTGCGCTTTGGTTGGGACTATAGCGTCGCGACAAATTGGCTGAACACCTTCACCATCGGGTTGAACCGCTTGAACAACCTCAGCAAACCGGACAGCGTAAACGGCACCGATTGGCCGGCCTTGCTCGGAATTGGCAACGCTCACGGTCAAGTCTTTCCGCAATTCAGCTTTAATGGTCCTTCGAACAACGGAGTGGGATATAGCGGGTGGAGTACCGGCAGCTTTAACGGCCACATCCCCAACAGTTTGGTAACTTCAGATAATATTCGCTGGATCACCGGACGCCATTCCGTCAGCTTCGGCCTGGAATGGAGGTCCTACCAATACTCCTTCGTTACCAATGGGAACACCTCTCCAGCGTACAGTTTCAACAGCTTCCAGACCTCCTACACGCCCAACGATAACTCGACAGGTGACCCCTTTGCCAGTTTTCTGCTGGGCCTTCCGAATCAGGAACAATTGTCCGTTACCTCTCTGAACCCGCGCCTGAATTCCAATTATTTTGCGGCCTATATTCAGGATGATTACAAGATTCGCCATGATCTCACCCTGAATCTTGGCCTGCGCTACGATATTGATACTCCGCGCAGCGAAGCGCATGGCGCACAATCCAACCTGGATCTGAATATTCCCAATTCGGCCGCCGGCGGGCTCCCGGGAGCTCTGGTTTATACGCCTGTCGCCGTGCAAGGCGGGACTTATCTTAAGGATTTCGGGCCTCACGTGGGCTTTGCCTACGCTCCGGCAGAACTCTTCGGCCGCATCCGCAACATCGTCTTCCGGGGCGGCTACGGAATCTACTATGCTGCGCTCTTCTACGACGACCTGC
>DASXIL010000706.1:0-3872 GCA_036497985.1 Candidatus Angelobacter sp.
GCCCCAACGGCGCCGGCAAGACGACGGTCTTCAATCTGATCAGCGGATTCCTTCATCCCAATGAAGGCGTCATTCGCTTTCAGGGAAAAGACATTTCTAAAATGTCGCCGGACCACGCCGCCCGGCTTGGTATTGGACGGACCTTTCAGATCGTGAAGCCGCTGCCCAGCCTGACCGTGCTGGAAAATGTGATGCTTGGCGCGTTCATGCATACTCGCAGCCTGGGTCATGCGGCGCAGGAAGCGGCAAAGATTCTCGACTTTCTGCAGATGCCACACCTCAGCAAATTCCCCGCTAAAGGCTTGCCTCTTGCCGCCCTCAAGCGTCTTGAAATTGCCCGCGCCTTGGCGACCAAGCCCAAGCTGATCCTTCTGGATGAAGTTGTCTCCGGACTTACTACTAGTGAGGCGCTGGCTCTGGCGGAGCTGGTGAAGCGCTTGCCGGAATGGGGCGTGAGCGTGGTGGGCGGCGTGGAACACGTGATGCAGGTAGTCATGAAGATTGCGCATCGCGTGATTGTCCTTGATTACGGAGCCAAAATCGCCGAAGGCACACCTGCTCAAGTGGTAAAGCTGCCTGAGGTCATCGAAGCGTATCTTGGACCAAAATACAAGGAACTGACGAAATGAGCGCGCCCACCAGCTCTCTCAATCCCACGGCCGGCGCGCCCTTGCTGCAAGTCGGGAACGTTACCGCTTATTACGGTGATTTGCAGGCGCTTTTTGATATTTCGCTACAGGTGAATGCCGGCGAAATCGTTACTCTCATCGGAGCGAACGGAGCAGGGAAGACGACGATCCTCCGCGTGATCTCCGGCATGAAGCCTCCGGCCGGCGGCTCAGTGCGCTTTGCCGGCCAGGATGTTTCACGCGTTCCCGCGCATGACATGGTGGCGCGCGGCGTGAGCCACGTTCCTGAAGGCCGCCAGGTTTTTCCTTTCATGACGGTCAAAGAAAATCTTTCGCTCGGCGCATTTACTCCGCGCGCGCGGGCAAATGTAAAACACCTGATGGCGGAACAACTCGCGCTTTTCCCGCGGCTGGAAGAAAGGCTCAACCAGTTGGCAGGGACACTTTCCGGCGGCGAGCAGCAGATGGTGGCCATTGCTCGCGGTCTCATGGCCCATCCCAAACTTCTTCTTCTCGACGAGCCTTCTCTTGGCCTCGCTCCCAAGATCGTTGAAGAAGTTTTTGAGAAGATTAAGGAAGTCCGCCGTACCGGCATTACCATGCTGATCGTGGAACAGAATGTAGTTGGCGCTTTAAGCATCGCTGATCGAGGCTATGTAGTGCAAAATGGCTCTGTGCTGCTGGCCGATGAAGCCAAAAATCTTTTGACCAATGAAATGGTCCGCGCAGCTTACCTGGGCCTCTAGAAAAGGGAAGAGAGAACAACGTAGGCTCCTTGCTGGAGCTTAGTGCATCAACCAGCCGACCAGTGTGAGTGGCCTGTATTGAAAGTTGTAGGCCTTTGCGATTTGCGCCAGATGGCTACGAATCTCTTTGTCATCTGCTTGTGCTACTTGCGGCGTGATCAAATTGTGATCGCCGTGCGGGTCCGCTGTGAGATCGTATAGGGCTTCTTCGTGTTTGTAGTCGTCAAATGCAAAGAGCGTTCGTCCATTGTCGCTCAGAATTCCATAATTGGGCGCGTAACTGGCAGCCACCAGGTATGAGGGGCGCTCATACTGCAAGGACTCCGCGCTGGTCTCAGTGATCATCGGCCGTCCCAATATTTCATTATTCCGAATCGGCCGGTGCCCCAGCAGATAATAAAGTGTCGGCGTAATGTCGGTAGTGAAAATCAGCTTGGACGTATCGTAGTAATAGGTGCGGCGTACGCTCTCCGGCACATGGATAATGAGCGGCACTTTCAAAACGTCGGGCTCGATGGAAGTTGTGTGCGCGCCATGGCCGAACTCGCCATGATCTGCCGTCAATACAATGATGCTGTTGTCGTATCGTCCTTTGTTTTTCAGGAAGCGGACAAAGCGGCCAAAACAACCGTCCATCCGCCGCAGGTCCTGCGCATACGCGCGCTCTAACTCTTCCCGCGTATGGAGAATCATGTCAGGGTGGTTTTTGTGGACCGTCAACAGGTGCACATTCTGCGGCTGCGTAAACATAAAAATCGGCCGCGCTGGATCACTCTGGCGTGAAATCTTTTGTGCTGCGTCATCCACGGTGGAACAAAGGTCCACGTCTGTCCATTTGTCAGCGTGATTATCGAGCGGCACAAGATCAGTGTGATTGCTCAACAGCGACCGCAGCGTGGTGTCCACCGTAACAAATTCCTGATAGCCGTCTGCAATGGTGAGCTTCTCCAGGTTGTTTACCCGCGAGAATGGCTGCACGAAATGTGTGTGAAGCAACATGGCCCCGGCCCAGATTGCCGGTTCTGAAAGGGTAGTGCCGGCGTAGCGGGTGAACGCGTTATGAAAGACCAGGCTGTCCTTGGCGAAGGCCGCTATTTCTGGCGTGTAATCGACCGCCGGATTATAAGCGGTAACGTAGTCCTGGCGCAGGCTATCGATGACCAGGACATAAATATCAGGCAGCTTTCCTTTGGCTCGTTCCAGATGGTCTACCAGATTCAGTTCTGGCGTGGATGAAAGCATCGCCGGCGAAATGTTGGTCTGTTCATGGAGATAATTGCATTGATCATCGCAGGGTTGTTTCGCGGTGGGGGCCAGCAGATCACGCGCCAGCACATAGGAAGTGTCATACGAACTATGGATGCTCATCGCGTTCGAAAGTGGAGATTCCGGCGATGTCCATTGTTGCGGCTGAAATCCGAATGCCGAAACGCAGTAAGCCAGGATCGGCAACACGATCGCGACCAGCGGGTGCAGCGCCCGCTTGGGACGCGGTATCACCCGCATTAAAATGAAGAGTGAAGTCGTCCAGAAGACGAGCACCCAGCTTTTCTCCACAATGGAGTTCCAGTCAATTAATCCGATAATCGCGGGTACAACACACGCTGCGCCCAGCAGCACCAGGGCAAGAAGAGCTGTTTCTGCTCGATGACGACGTTGCGGCACAGCGGGCAAGTCTGCAGATGGCTGTGACGCAGCACATAACACCATGCCTCCCGCAAACACTACGCCGGCAAGCCCGAAAAACCATGAATAAACCAATGACTCCGTTCCGTGAAACGGTATCGCGCCAAAGGCCACGCGCTCCATCAGCGCCGCTAGTGTGAGCCACGCGACGCCGGCAAATGACACAAATCTCGCTTGCAGCGGATAGCTGGTTCGCCAAGCCACGGCCTCGCAAAAGGCAAGCAGTCCAATGACCAGACTAAACAAGAGTATCTGCGTGAGCACCGTCCCGCTCCAGGCCAAAAGATCCATCCGGCCGATGGGCGGAAGGGGCGTTCCTGCGCTCCAAAAGCGCAAGTACGCAGCCGCCGGATACACAATTGCGACTGCCAGAGCGCTCGACAACAACAGAGCAATGCCAAACCGTGGGATGGCGGCTGTTGTCCAGTCTCTTTTACGCCAGTAAGCGCGGCAATCAAGAATGCCAATCCACAGTATGGGAAAAATTGTGGCCAGCGCCAGAACAAAGCTGTGCGAATCATTGTGCAAGCTGCTATAAGGGCGCGCAATCATCAAATAGATTGAGACCAGCGCTGCCGCAATAATGAACTCAAGCACTAATCGCCTTGAGACAGAATCGCTGCTCCTTTCCATCCACAGTGAGATTGAGACGGCGGTTACAAGCAATGCGTAGAGAAAAGGCTGGAAGCGGATGAGCGTTGGAATCCAACTCAGGAAGGGCGCTTGGATGAACGCGTGGTAGGTGTCTGGTATATAGGCAAGGACAGCGTAAAAGGAGGTAAAAACCAACAACAAAGCAAAAAGCCAGCGT
>DASXIL010000707.1:0-4176 GCA_036497985.1 Candidatus Angelobacter sp.
GGCGCGATATCGGTTGTTCAGGAAGATGATCCTGATCACTTCCGCAAGCTGGAAGACTTTCCCGTGCAACACAAAGTACATAGCCTTGCCGTGGACGAACGAACCCATCGCGTCTATACACCGGAAGAAGAAGAGAACGGCAAGCCGGTGGCAAGGATGATCGTTTATGAGCCAACTGGCAGCCACTGAATCCAAGGTCGAAGCCACTCCGCCTGCGCGAGTCCTGCCGCAGCTTGTATGGTACTTTCTGCGGCTGGGAACCTGGGGATTCGGCGGGCCCATTGCATTGGCCGGCTATATGCAGCGCGATCTGGTGGAAGAAAAGCGCTGGTTTACCAGACAGGAATATCTTGATGGTCTCGCGCTGGCACAGCTTGCTCCCGGCCCGCTGGCAGCGCAGTTGGCAATGTATCTCGGATTGCTGCGCGGCGGAACGGTTGGGGCCTCACTGGTCGCAGTGGCATTCATTGCACCTTCATTTCTAATGGTGCTGGCGCTTTCATTTTTTTACGTAAGATTTGGCGGGCTGCCGTGGATGCAGGCTGCATTTTATGGAGTAGGTGCGGCGGTGGTTGCAATCATCGCTCGTTCCGCCATCAAACTAATCAAGACCGCCATCGGCAAAGACAAACTGTTGTGGGCCATCTTTCTTGTGTTGCTGGCGGCAACCGCTATTACTGAACGCGAAATCGTCTGGCTGTTTCTGGCGGGCGGACTGATATCGCTGATGATCAAGGCCCGGCCAAAGCTATCACCCACTCTGAGCAGCTTTGCGTTACTGACGAGTGGGAGCGTGAGCGCAGGCACGTCATTGTTTTTTCAAATCCTGATCTTCTTCACCAAGGCAAGTTTGTTTGTATTTGGCAGCGGACTGGCAATCGTACCGTTTCTCCATGGCGGTATTGTGCTGGAACGCCACTGGCTTACCGAAAAACAATTCATTGACGCCGTTGCCGTGGCCATGATCACCCCCGGCCCAGTTGTGATCACTGTAGGATTCATTGGTTACATCGTTCATGGCTGGAGCGGAGCAGTCGCCGCTGCGCTGGGCGTTTTTATTCCCGTCTATCTGGTGGTTGTGATTGCCGGGCCGTTCTACAAGAAATTTGCCGGCAATCCGCAATTGCGCGCGTTTGTGCAGGGCGTAACAGCCGCAGCAACCGGAGCAATCGCGGGCGCCATTGTTGTTCTGGCACGGCGATCGGTAACGGATCTCCCGACAATCCTTATCGCCGTCATCTCTCTCCTGCTGCTCTTCAAATGGAAGATTCCTGAGCCACTGCTGATTTCCGCCGCTGCAATCGCCGGATTATTTCTTCATCGATGAACATGGCCGCGCGGGCCAGCGTGACATAAATCACAGCGCAAATTATCTGGTCCCATTTAATTTTTTGCCGACGGCCATTGCGTGCGCGTGCAGCACGCCATACGATTGTGTGCTCGCCCGCAAGTTGCACGCAGGCCATAGCAACAAGGGAGTATGAATGGATAGTGCGCTGCTGATTCATCGGCTGCATTTTGCCTTTACCGCAACATTTCATTATCTGTTTCCGCAGCTCACCATGGGATTGGCTCTGCTGATCGTGGTGCTGAAAACTTTGGCGTTGCGCACGCACAATGAAATCTACAATCAGGCTGCACGCTTCTGGGCAAAAATCTTTGGCATCAATTTCATTCTGGGCGTGGTCACCGGAATTCCCATGGAATTTGAGTTTGGCACCAACTGGTCGCACTTTGCGCGGGTAACAGGTGGTGTAATCGGCCAGCCGCTGGTGATGGAAGGCGTGTTCTCTTTCTTTCTTGAATCCGCTTTTCTGGGGCTTTTTCTGTTTGGAGAAAAACGCCTGAGCCCTGAAGGCCATTGGTGGGCGGCCTTCCTGGTGTTTTTTGGCTCGTGGCTCTCCGGATACTTCATCATCGTTACCGACGCATGGATGCAGCATCCTGTCGCCTTCCAGCGCGCGGCGGACGGCAGCTTTCAGGTAATCAGCTTCTGGGGACTGCTGCTGAACCCATGGGCGATCCTGCAATATGCTCACAACATGAGCGGCGCCGTGATTACCGGCGCGTTTGTAATGGCCGGAGTGGGCGCCTACTACCTGCTGGAAGGAAAGTTTGCCGAACACGCGCGAGTATTTGTGCGCGTGGGCGTAATTGCCGGATTGATTTTCTCCGCCCTGCAGATCTTTCCCACGGGCGATCTGCACGGCAAATACATGGCCCGTTACCAACCGGTCACCACGGCGGCGATGGAAGGCTTGTTCAAGACTGAAAATGGCGCTCCCATGGTGATCCTGGGACAACCCGACGAAGAGCATCAACGCATTGACAATCCGCTGGTGGTCAACAAAGTTTTGAGCTTCTTGATTTACGGCACCAGCACCGCTGAAGTCAAAGGCCTGAACGAATTTCCTAAAGATCAGTGGCCCACGAATATCCCGCTGCTTTACTACAGCTATCACATCATGGCCGGCTTGGGGACGATCTTTATCGCTGTAATGGCCGCGGCAGCGTTCCTGCTCTGGCGAAGAAAATTGTATGAATCGCGCTGGCTGCTCTGGATCATCATGCTTTGCCTGCCGCTGCCATATATCGCCAACACTGCCGGATGGATGACGGCTGAGCTTGGCCGGCAGCCCTGGCTCGTCTATGGGCTCATGCGAACCAGCGAGGGCTACTCGAAATATGTCCATGCAGGCAACGGATTGTTTACGCTGCTCGGCTTCATGGGACTTTACACCGTGCTGGCAATTCTGTTTCTTGTGTTGGTCAATCGCGAGATCGCGCATGGCCCGGGCGCGGACACTGAGAACGTCAATGCCGGTAATCCGTACACGGTAGCATAGGAGAAATTGATCGATGCTTTTCATATGGTTCTGGCTCGTAGCGATAATGATCACAGCATATGTGGTACTCGACGGTTTCGACCTGGGCGCCGGCATTCTGCATCTGTTCATCGCCAAGACTGATCAGGAGCGGCGCACCGTGATTCGCACCATCGGCCCCGTATGGGACGGCAATGAAGTCTGGTTACTGGCCGGCGGCGGAACTTTATACTTTGCTTTCCCATTGCTCTACGCTTCCGGTTTCAGCGGCTTTTATCTTCCGCTGATGATCGTTCTGTGGCTTCTCATTCTGCGCGGCATTGGCATTGAACTGCGTATGCACCTTGAAGGAACTGTGTGGCGCGGCTTCTTTGACGGCTGCTTCGCTCTCTCCAGCATTCTGCTTGCGATTTTCTACGGTGCTGCGCTGGGCAATGTAATTCGCGGCGTACCGCTGAATAAAGAAGGCTATTTTTTCCTCCCACTCTGGACCAACTGGCGTACCGGCACCTATCCCGGAATTTTGGATTGGTACACCGTGATCGCGGGTGCGCTCGCGCTGATTGCCCTCGCAATTCACGGCGCACATTACGTCGCGGTTAAAACTTCCGGCGATCTCAACTTGCGTGCTCGTCGTGTGGCTTCTCTGCTTTGGCCGGCGCTGGTTCTGGTAACGTTGGTCAGCCTATGGGCAACGCTCGCGATCCGGCCGGATGCGTTGACCAACTACCGGAAATTTCCGGCGCTGTACGTCATTCCCGTTGCGGTTGGCTTGAGCCTCATCGCCATGTACCTGCATCGCCGTCGCAATCAGGATAAAGAAGCGTTTCTCTCCTCCTGCGCTTATCTGATTTTCATGCTCGTAGGCGCGGCTGCAGCGGTCTATCCCAACCTGCTCGTTTCGACCACCGATCCAACGCTGAACATCACCGTTTACAACGCCGCTGCGGGCTCTTATTCGCTCTCTTACGGCCTGATCTGGTGGAGCTTTGGCATGCTGCTGGCCATCAGCTACTTTGTTTTTATCTATCGCATGTTTCGCGGAAAGGTTGCGGCATAGGTCATTATCCCTTCTCAACCAATCTTCATAAATCAAAACTAGCAAAGCTGCCTGCCCGGGTGCGAAATAGATCTGCCAGGGAGGCATGCTCGTATGAACAAGCATTGGAAAGCATATTCCTTTGTAGTCGGGTCCCTCCTGCTCACTGCGCCGGGAATACTTGCTGCGCGTGAGCCTAAACCGCAAAATCCCTGCAGGGACCTAAGAATCGATTTCGATAACCAGGTGAACAACCTCCATAAACGCCAGGATGACGAACTAGCTCAATGCCGCCAGACAAACGGCAAAAAT
>DASXIL010000708.1:0-13801 GCA_036497985.1 Candidatus Angelobacter sp.
CTACGCCACGCACAGCTGCGCGCAGTAAAACTCGTGCTCAAGGTTCAAAGACAAAAAAGAAACCGCGGAAATCGGCGTGAAACTTCAGATCGCCTGGATAGGCAAGACCAAAGAAGTTGCTATTCGCGCGTTGACCGACGAATATCTGAAGCGCATTTCGCGTTACGTTGGCGCGGAATCGCATGAGATGAACAGCGAACAGGCATTGCTCGATCTTGCCGCCGATACCACCGGCCGCACTACGCCGGTCCTTATCCTGCTGGACGCGCGAGGCCGCCAGTTCACCTCAGAAGAGTTTGCCAATCTTCTGCGTGACCAGCAGGACCGCGGAACGCAGAACCTGTTTTTCGCCGTGGGACCGTCAGACGGCTTTAGCGACAAGGCCCGTGGCGCTGCTGACCTGGTCCTTTCCTTCGGCAAAATGACGCTGGCGCATGAGCTTGCGCGGGTGGTTTTGCTGGAGCAAATTTACCGGGCATTTACAATCTTGAAAGGCCATCCGTACCATACCGGTCACTAATATGGGCGACGTTCACCAGGGTCTCATCATCGTAAACACCGGGCCGGGCAAGGGCAAAACCACAGCAGCCATGGGGACGGCCTTGCGCGCGGTCGGGAACGGCATGAAGGTCCTGATGCTGCAATTCCTGAAGGGTTCATGGCATTACGGAGAGCTCGATGCGGTAAAGGCCTTTGGCGATAACTTTGTGATGAAGCAGATGGGCCGCGGTTTTGTGAAAGTGGGCGGTGCGGAAACCGATCCTGAAGACGTCCGCATGGTGGAAGCCGCCTGGCAGGAAGCGCGCGAAGCGATCATGTCCGGCAAGTGGGACCTGGTGGTGCTCGACGAGATCAATTACGCCATTACGTATGGCATGCTCGATCCGGCTAAGGTGGCGGAGACTCTAAAGCAGAAACCTTCTGAGGTACACGTAATCTTGACGGGAAGGAACGCGCATCCGACAATCATTGAGTTGGCCGATACTGTGACCGAAATGAAGCAGGTAAAGCATGCCTATGAAAAAGGCGTGATGGCGCAACGCGGCATCGAATATTAAGGACTGCCGATTTTAGAAAGGTGAGCTATCTTGGCGTGGTTTAAGCGGGAATCCAGTGAGATCCAGGCGACTGACGAGAAACGCGTTCGCACGGAAGGCCTGTGGGTTAAATGCGAAGGCTGCCGGCAGATCATCTGGAAAAAGGAACTGGAAGACAACCTGAACGTCTGCACCAAGTGCGATTATCACTTCCGCATCAATTCGGGGGAGCGGCTCATGCTGCTCTTGGACGAAGACAGCATTGAGATTCAGGATGACGGCCTCGAATCCACCGATCCGCTTAATTTCACTGACACACGTCCGTACAAAGCCCGCCTGGAAAAGAGCAAGTCATCTACCGGCTTAAAAGATGCAATTAGAAACGCCACCGGCACAATGAATGGGCGTCCTGTGATCGTAAGCTCAATGGAATATTCCTTTATCGGCGGCAGCATGGGCGCGGTTGTGGGTGAAGCTATTACGCGAGCGATTGAGCGTGCATGCAAAGACCGCAAGCCAATCATCGTGGTTTCCGCTTCCGGCGGCGCGCGCATGATGGAAGGCGTAGTCAGCCTGATGCAGATGGCAAAAATTTCTGCCGCGCTGGCGCGGCTGGATACAGCCCGCGTGCCCTATATCTCCGTGCTCACTGATCCGACGACCGGCGGCGTAACCGCTTCTTACGCCATGCTGGGCGACCTCAATATCGCTGAGCCCGGCGCGCTGATTGGTTTTGCCGGACCGCGCGTGATTGAGCAGACCATTCGGCAGAAACTGCCCGAAGGTTTCCAGACCAGTGAGTTTCTTCTGCAACACGGAATGCTGGATGCTGTTGTTCATCGCAAGGACATGAAGTCATACATTGCCCGCGCTCTCGATTTCATGGCCCCAAAGGCAGCCTGAGCTGTGCCCGCTACTTACGAATCTGCCGTAAACAATCTGCTGGCCCTGGGCCATGAGCTTGCGTCGAACCGCAAGTTTGATCTGGCTCACATGCGCCGGTTGGCGGAAGCGCTGGGCAATCCACAGCGCAAGCTGCAAAGCGTACTGATCGCGGGAACCAATGGCAAGGGCTCCACTGCGGCCACGCTGGCGAGTATCGTGCAGACCGCCGGTTATCGCACGGGACTTTACACCTCGCCTCACCTGCTGCGCGTAAACGAGCGCATTCAAATCAATCAGGAACCCATCAGCGATGCCGAATTTGCCGTGATCTATGACCGCGTTGAGCGTTGCGCGCATGAACTGGTGGAAGGCGGCGAGCTGCCGTGGCATCCCAGCTTTTTTGAAATGCTGACAGCCATGGCCTTCGAATATTTCGCCAGCGCCGGCGTTGACCTGGCAGTGCTGGAAGTAGGTCTCGGCGGCCGGCTGGATGCCACCAATATCGTTGATCCTTTGATCTCCGTGATTACCGATATTGATTTTGATCACCAGAATTTTCTCGGCAATACCTTGCCGGAAATCGCGCACGAAAAAGCTGGCATCCTGCGCCCGAAGGGAACTGTTGTCCTGCTGCCGCAGCATCCAATTGTGAATGAGACACTGGGGAACGAGATCATGGCGCGCGATGCCCGCGCTGTGAGCGCCGTGAAACATATGCCTTCCATGACACCGGTTGCGGGCGATGGAATGAACCATACTGCAGTTGGCAGCAACCAGTTCACTCTGGCAGTGATGGGCAAAGAGATCAAGGTGGATTTCCCACTGGCTGGTCGGCATCAGTTGCGCAATTTAGCTCTGGCGATAACCACGGCAGAAGAACTCAACAGGTTTGGTTTTCATATTTCGGCGGAAGACATTGAACAGGGCATTCGCGCCACCGCTTGGCCAGCCAGATTTCAGGTGATCCTTCCCGCAGATGGCTTTCCTGAAGTGGTGCTTGATGTGGCGCACAATCCCGCTGGCGCATGGGCGCTGCGCTCGGCGCTTTCCACGTTCTATGAAGGGCGTTCGCTCACGTTTATTTTTGGCGCAATGCGGGACAAAGCCATCGGCGAAATCGCCGATATTATCTTTCCCCTGGCTGATCGCGTGATCGCCACTCACGCGGAAAATCCACGCGCAGCTTCTTCGCAGCAAATTGCTGAGATGGGAGCGCACGCGCAAACTGAGATCTTGCAGGCAAAATCCGTGCCGGAAGCGTTGGAGCGTGCCTGCACTCTGGCCGGGAGCCACGGCGTAATCGTGATTACGGGCTCCATCTACATTGTGGGTGAAGCGCTGGGCATTCTTGCCCGTAAACCAGTTCGGCAGGGTGCTTGATCTGTGCCAGAAACCACGCAAGCAGACGTCAAGCCGCAGGAGGTGACCAGCGGTATTCGCCATCTGGGCTCCCGCTTGCGTTCTTATTTTGTGTGGACTCCGCTTGTCTGGCTGTACACCGTCGTCCTGGGCTGTATTTCTCTAGTTATCTCCGTGTTTGATCCTAGCGGGGAGCGCCAGCAGAATGTCGCGCGGCTGTGGTCGCAGATGATTCTTTGGACCGTGGGTGCCAAGGTGCAGGTGGAGGGGCTAGACAAAGTTGATATATCGAAGCCGCAGGTTTATGTGGTGAATCACCTTTCGGCGTTCGATATTCCAGTGCTGTATTCCTATCTTCCATTTCAGTTCAGGATTCTGGCCAAGAAAGAGCTGTTCCGCTATCCGTTTATGGGCTGGCACCTGCGACGCTCTGGACAAATCCCCGTGGTGCTGGAAAATCCCAAGGCATCCGTACGCAGCTTGAACCTGGCGGTGGCAGCGATACGCAAAGGTAATTCGCTGGTCATTTTTCCTGAAGGCGGTCGCTCGCCCAATGGCCAGTTGCAATCTTTTATGGGTGGTGCATTTTATGCGGCCGTGAAAGCGCAGGTGGATGTGGTTCCTATTGTCCTGGTTGGCACTTATGAGATGCTCAAGATGAATTCGTATCACATCAAGCCAGGGCCGGTTCAAATGGTGGTTGGTTCGCCGATCTCGACTGTGGGCATGTCAACGCGCGACATCGCCAAAATAACCGAACGGGCACGCGTCGTGATTGGCGATCTTTATTACTCTCGCTGTTTGGTTCCTGATTTGCGTGGAGAGCAACCAGCATCGAACGAACCAATAAAGTTATAGTGGGACGAAAGGGCATAATAGACTCAGAAATGGTAGCAAACCCTTCTAAAAACGGCGGCGCGGTGGGAGCGAAGCCGCGCGTCGCTATACCCGAGCCCTGTTCGTATGACGCAGGATACAGCGGCCGAGCCTTGCCTCCTTACCTGCAAGCGATAGAAGCTGCAGGCGGCGAGCCGGTCGTGATTCCGTTACAAAGTTCGCCGGAAAAGGTTGCGCGGCTCATCACATCGTGCGCTGCGATTCTATTGCCCGGAAGCAAGGCAGACGTTGATCCGCAAAAATTCAACGCTGCTGCGCATGCCCAAACCGCCCCGGCTGACGCGCCGCGCGACGCTGCGGACGAACTGCTGCTTCAGGACGCCTACAATCTGCGTAAACCCGTTTTTGGTATTTGCTACGGCTTGCAATCGCTCAATGTCTGGCGGAGCGGTTCGCTGGTACAGCACATTGAATCCAACGTGAACCACAACGCCGGCGCTAAGGTAGAAGTCGCACACAGAGTGACGGTGGCTGCCGATTCGCTCCTGGCCAAAGAAGTCCTCCACGGAAACGATGCTGCAGCTGTCGCGGTCAACTCCAGCCATCATCAATCCGCCGATATTGTGGGCGATGGTTTGCGCGCGGTGGCGCACTGCGCTGAAGATGGCGTGATCGAAGCGATTGAAGGAACTGTCCCCGGACACTATGTGCTGGCAGTGCAGTGGCATCCTGAGAGAACATTTGCGACCGACCAGGCTTCAAACAATCTGTTTCGGTCTTTTGTTGATTCGGCCCGCGAATGGCTTGAGCGCAATTCATAGCGCTCGCTGACCTTGCGTCCATGGCGTATTGTTCCGTATCGTACTTGCCATGTCGGGAAAAGGAATTGTCTTGTCGCTGGAAGGCCGCGTTGCCGTAGTCACCGGAGGCTCGCGCGGGATTGGTGCGGCGATTGTAAGAATGTTCACGCAAGCTGGAGCGCGTGTCGTTTTCAACTATCAAAAAGCCGGCAAAGTAGCGGACGACCTTTGCTGGGAGTGCGGCGGCGCAAAACAATGCGTTGCGGTCCAGGCCGATCTTTCTTCAGCGGAAGCGGCAAAGCCACTGATTGACGCTGCCTTTCAGAACTTCGGCAAGGTTGACATCATCGTGGGAAACCATGGCGTCTGGCCGCCACAGGATGCTCCCATCGATCAGATGTCTGATGAGCAATGGCGCTCCACTCTGGCCATTAACGCTGACAGTCTTTTTGGACTGATGAAATATGGCGTGGCGCAAATGAAACGCCAGCGCTCCGGTGGTCATATAGTATTGATCAGTTCCACGGCGGGCCAGCGCGGAGAAGCGTTTCACTGTGATTACGCGGCCAGCAAGGGAGCGATTATCAGTATGGTGAAAGGGCTTTCAACCGAACTGGCGCGCGACGGTATCTACGTAAATTGTGTCGCTCCGGGCTGGGTGGAAACGGATATGGCTGCGCCAGCGCTTCATGATGCTACGATCAGCAAGCGCGTTTACGCCACTATTCCTCTTGGTCGCGCGGGCAAGCCGGAGGAGATTGCGGCTTCAGTCCTGTTTCTGTGCACGTCGCACGCCGGATTTATTACCGGGGAAATCCTCAATGTGAACGGCGGCGCAGTGCTGGTAGGGTGAGTGCAAAAGCAGCAGCTCGGATTTTTCCTGCATCTAAGAAAGCATTGATCCCCATGAGAATAGTTGCTCTTATCTGTCTGTGCGTGGCCAGCCTCTATGGCCAGCGGGCTCCTTCCGCCAAGCCCGCAGACGCTCCAACCAACCAGCAAAATGCCAGAACTCTGGTTGATCAGATGATTCAGGCGCTGGGTGGGCAGGCATATCTAAACGCCCAGGATTATTACGCTGAGGGCCGATCCGGCAGCTTTCACAATGAGTCGCTTCAGGGCAGCACTCTGTTTTACCGTTTCTGGAAGTGGCCGGACAAGGACCGCATTGAGCTAACAAAGCAACGCGATATCGTGCAGCTTTATGTAGGTGATGACGCGTATGAAATTACCTATAAGGGTATTCGTCCCCTAAGCCTGCAAAAAGAAGAAAGGGTCAATCAGGCGATGATCCGCCGCCATTACTCGCTGGAGAATGTTCTGCGCAACTGGATGAAAGAGCCAGGAATTCTGCTGCTGGATGAGGGGCCGAGTATCTCTGAAGGCCACATGGCGGAAAAGCTCACGATCATCAATTCCAAGAATGAGTCGGTAACAATTCTTGTTGATCCCTCAACGCATTTGCCGCTGGAAAAGAGGTTTTCAACCCGCGATCCGCGTTATCGTGAGCGCGATGAAGAGGCATTGATTTACGGCGACTGGAAAGAATTCCAGGGAATCAACACACCGCGCATGACGGTCATCAAGAGAAATGGCGAAACCATTTCGCAGCAAATTATTCTGAATATCACTTACAACATCCATCCTTCTGACTCACTGTTTGACCCCGCAGTGGCTAAGATCAATCCCGTAAAAGAGAAGTAGTTGCGCCTTGGCCCGCGACCTGCTGACTTTTTGGGCAATAGGCATTTTGTGGGCAAAGCCACGATATGTGTTGCAAAAATACAACATGGTCTGATGGCCTGACCGGTGTAATCTGTTTTGTTGGAATAACTTGCCATTTGAACAGACAGTTCGGGCCCCGGTGGAATGTAAAGGCATAGGGCTCCACAGTGGGGCTGCGGTGACCCTACGAATCCTGCCTGCAGCCGCCGGGACCGGCATAGTCTTCCGCCGCAGCGACCTGGATGGCTTTGAAATTGAAGCCATTGGCCGCAACGTGGCCCGCGTTAGCTACGCCACCAGCCTGCAAAAAAAAGGCGTCCTGATATCCACCACAGAACACTTGCTCTCAGCTTTTATTGGGATTGGCCTAGATAACGCAATTGTCGAACTCGATAATCTTGAACTCCCGATTCTTGATGGCAGCGCAAAACCATTCGTCGATATGGTCCTGCAAGCAGGCTTGAGGCAGCAGAGAAAGAAACGCACGTATCTACGCATCATGCGAGAGATCGAGGTCCGTGAAGGGAATAAATTCATTGGCGCTTATCCTGCATCCGGCTATGCCGTGGCGTACAAGATAAATTTTGCTCCGCCCATCGGAGCGCAGGCGTTTGAAATTGATCTTTCACAAGATCTTTATCGCAAAGAGCTGGCGGCAGCGCGCACGTTCGGATTCCTCAGTGAAGAGCAGGCCATGAAGAATATGGGCCTGATCCGAGGCGCGTCTGAAGCGAACGTGATAGTGCTGACGTCTACCGGAGTCAAGAATGGTCCGCTGCGTTATGAAGATGAATTTGTGCGCCACAAAGTGCTGGATTTAATTGGCGATCTGGCATTGCTGGGAAAGCAGATTATTGGGCGCATTGTGGCTGACCGCGCCGGGCACGCGATGCACACAGCCTTGGTCTCGCGGCTATTGAAAGACCGCTCTTTGTGGGAAGAAACAACTGAAGTGAGTCAGTCCGACGATCGTACTGAGAGCACTGCTTTGGCGGCGCAAACCGCGCGCGAAGTCTAACAACTTAAACTGTTGTAGCGTTAATAAACATCGCTCCGCCACCCAGCGTTAGCGCCCGCTTCTCCAGCCAGATATCCAGTTCCTTCTTCGCTTCGGCTGAGAGTACCTGAAAACGAATTCCCGCGCGGCCTTCCGGCGTGGACCACGCCACTTCGCCTTTGATGTCCAGGGAACGCTTGGTTCCGGGCAACTGTAACCGGACTCGAGCAGCGCCGCCTTCATCCAGACGGCGGGAACACTCTATGGAAATGCCCCCTTGGCTGATGTTGGTAATGTTCAAGGGAAGCTCTGCACCTTGGTCCACCAGGATTGCTCCCGTCGCTTTGACCAGATGCCGATGGTAACGACGACGCTCACGCATGATCAATCCCTGCGCAGCGCGTACGCTCCTAGTGGCACGATCCAGGGCTATGGGCTTGTCCAGAACGAAATTGGCGCCCATCTCAAAAGCCTGCTGAATATTCGTTTTGCCGTTTACCAGCGCGAAGGCAATACAGCTCTTGTTGGACTTCCCCAGCCTCAATTCACGCAGGACAAGTGGGCCGTGGGGCATGTCGTCACAGTCAACCAGAAGAGCGTCATATTTGCGGCGAAGCAGAATGTGCCGGGCCTGGTCAGCGTTGTTGGAGAGATCCAGATCGATATTTGCCGCATCCAGGACTCGACGTATCGTACGATGGACTTCAGGGTCGTTGCTGAGGAGGAGCGCTTGCAAAGCCATACCCGCAAAGGGTATCTAAATCGTCATATTACGGCCAAGTAACCAACGTAACGGGCCTGCGCTTTGCAGGGTGGCAGCACTTTCGATCTAGGGCTCCATTTCTATGAAAAAGCTGGTTTACCTATCTCTGGGATCGAATCTCGGCGATCGCGAAAAGTACCTCCGTGAAGCGATCTCGCGGCTACGGGATTTGGGCGTTATCAGGCAGATTTCTGCTTTTTACGAGACACAGCCGGTTGAAGTGCAGAACGAGCAGCCCTGGTTTCTGAACTGTGCCTTGGCTATGGAAACCGAGCTGATGCCATTGGAGTTTTTGAGTCGAATGCTTGCCGTGGAGCGGTCCATGGGCAGGATTCGGACGGAACCCAAGGGCGCGCGCACTATTGACATCGATATCGTATTTTTTGGCGATGATGTGTTGAATACTCCCGAGCTGACCGTTCCTCATCCCGCCATGCACCAGCGCCGCTTTGTTCTGGAGCCGCTGGCAGAGATTGCGCCAACCGTAGTGCATCCTGTGCTCAAGCGTACAGTTCGCGAGCTATTGGATTCTCTGCCGGCCGATTCTGGTTTAGTAAACAAGTCCCTGCCCAACTAATTTACGATTGGATGCGTGGAAACTGCTGCCATTGCCCGGTTGCTCCAACCCTTCATTGAGCTCGATGAAACGCGGCTCGGCTCTATATCGATATACATCGATCTATTGCTCAAGTGGAATGCCCGCATCAACCTGACTGCAATACGCGGTCCCAATGAAATTGTGCAGCGCCATTTTGGCGAGTCGTTATTCGCCGCCAAATACCTGCTTGAACAGAAGCAGCCGCAAACGGCAATCGACTTGGGATCAGGCGCTGGTTTTCCTGGAGTCCCCTTCGCCCTGCTGGCTCCTGAAGTTCAAGTGACGTTGATTGAGTCCCAGCAGAAGAAGGCGACGTTCCTGAGAGAACTGGCCCGTGTCTTGGAACTCAAGAACCTGAAAGTGTTTAGCGGGAGGGCCGAGAGCTATCCAGAAGCAGCCGATCTGGTAATGCTGCGCGCTGTGGAGAGATTTGATAGGGCTTTGGAATTGGCGAGTCGGCTGACGAATTCCGGTGGGCGGATTGGTCTGATGATTGGCTCAGGACAAGTTGAGCTCGCCCGGAGATTGAACGCTGAGATGACTTGGGGCGATGCAGTGCAGATTCCATGCAGCAATTCAAGAGAGTTGTTAGTGGGTACAAGATCGTAAAGTGGAGCAAATAATGCCAATAGATCCTACCTCAGAGGCCTAATTGGTACTAAGTGTGCTTTATTGCACACCAGAGTGGGAAATTGATGTCGATGAACCAAAATGGTTAATACGCGCAGAAGAAGATCTGCCAAATTGTGTCTAAGATGCTGATACTTAGAATCAGAATAGTAAAAGTGGGAGATTGAGACTATTTTTCAGGCTTATTCATGAAAAAATCCGTATTTATCCTTGTATTGGAGGCTCCAGTGGGAAATATCACAACCAAGCACCTGCACAGTAAATAACATGTTCCACGTGGAACATCATTTCCAAGCCGTGCAATTGTTCCACATAGAACAATGCACCATTTTGCGGCGTTGCGCTTCATTCTCCGCTCGTCTACATTCAACACGAGCGCCTCTCGTCGATTCATAAAAACGCCATGGGAATAGTAATCGCTGTTGCGAACCAAAAAGGCGGGGTGGGAAAGACCACTACCGCAATCAATCTGGCAGCGTCTTTCGCTGCCGCAGAGGTTCGATCTCTGCTGGTTGATTGCGACCCCCAAGCCAATTCAACAGGCGGACTGGGCTTTGCCCGCGATCCTGAACGCGTTAGCACATACCATTTGCTCACCGCAGAGGCGGCTGCCGGCGAGGGAGTAGTTCCAACGGACCTGGAAGGTTTGAGCCTTATTCCGTCCCACAAGAACCTGATTTGGGCTAATATTTAGCTGGTTGGAGCAGAAAACAGGGAATTTCGTCTCCGCACAGCACTGGAACCCATTCGAGAGCAATTTGATTTCATCGTTCTGGATTGCCCACCTGCCCTGGATCTGCTCACCCTCAACGCCTTGGTAGCTGCGGATTCCGTTCTCGTTCCCATGCAGGCTGAATACTTTGCGCTGGAAGGCGTTAGCGAGCTGCTGGACACTATTGAGCGGCTGCGTCAGAGCTTCAATCCTGGGTTGACGATCGAGGGCGTTGTTCTCACCATGTATGACGACCGCACGAACCTAGCCCAGCAGGTAACACAGGAACTAAAGCGTTATTTCGGCGATAAACTGCTGGAAACGATCATTCCTCGCAACATTCGCCTGGCAGAAGCACCCAGCTACGGCAAGCCGGCGCTACTCTACGATGTGCGTTCCCGGGGCGCAGAAAGCTACATACGTTTGGCCAAGGAAATCATGCACCGCAGAATGAATCCTGTGGCAGTCGAGGCTGCGACACCAACAGCGGAACAGGCTCCCAACGCCACTCCAGCCGATCAACCTGAAGATTTCTCCGACGGCAATGAACTCAAGCGAGTAAATGAATCATGATCAATGACAAGATCCACGATAAAACCAATGATAAGCGCAAAGCCCTGGGACGCGGACTGGATTCCTTATTGCCGAGTCGGCCTGCTGTCACACCAATCGCATTGCCTGCGGCGCAAGCCTCCGCAGCGCAGGAAGTCCCCATCGATAGCATTGACCCCAACCCTTATCAGACTCGTCGGCGAATCAACGAAGCGGCGCTTGAGGAGTTGGCTGAGTCGATTCGGGCAAGCGGTGTGGTTCAGCCGGTGGTCTTGCGACCGATAGCCAATGGACGATTCCAGTTGGTTGCAGGCGAGCGGCGCTGGCATGCTTCAAGACGTGCGGGTAAGACCACGATTCCGGCCGTGGTTCGCCAGATCTCCAACGAGCAAGCTATGGAGATCACGATTATTGAAAATCTCCAGCGGGAGGACCTGAATCCGATGGAGCAAGCTCGGGCCTTCGAACGGCTGAGCCGGGAATTCAGCCTGACGCAGGAACAGATCGCTTCGCGGACAGGTAAAGATCGCGCAAGCATCGCCAACTTTATTCGTCTTCTAAAGCTGCCGGAAGGTGTTCAAGACTCTCTGGAATCGGGCAAATTGAGTTTTGGCCACGGAAAAGTCTTGTTGGCATTGGCCGGATTTCCGGAACACATGGAAAGGGCCGCGCGGGAGATTACCGAAAAGCAGCTTTCTGTACGGCAAACCGAAGAACTTGTAGCCAGACTACTGAACCCGCAGGTGGCTGAACAAAAGCAGGAAAAGTCGGTGGTTCCAATCGATCCCAACGTCCGCGAAGCCCAGCGAAGCCTGGAGAGCTCTTTGGGCGTCAAGGTTGAAATCCGCGACCGCAAAGGCAAAGGCAAGATCATTCTGAAGTACGGATCGCTCGAAGACTTTGATCGCATCGTGGAAGCCCTGGCTTCGAAATAAAACTATATCGATAAATGTCGATATAGTTGCGCAACGATTCTGCTTGTAATAAAGCACGTTTTTGTGAAAGTTTGCGCCGCGATCTAATTGCGTAGCCCGATCCAGTTTTCTGAGATGACAATGGAATTGCCGGGATTGCCTGGATCATACTTGATTGAGGTCATCAATCCGGCACGGCAGGAATGCAGATCCACCATGTGGCGAAGGCTGCTTACATCCTGCGAAGCCTCATAGCTGACGCCTGCCACATCGTAGTGATAGATCAAAAGCTGTAGCTCGCCGGAACCGTTCATTTCCATTTCATTTACGTCAATCACCGTGCCATCGGTAATGCGGCCCATCTCGCTGATGCGCATACGGCGCTCGCGTTCGCGTTGGTCAGGGGTCTTACGCCGACTGCGCGCCCAGGCGTTTGCGCCAAACAGCAAGCCGGCGCCGGCTATCGCAATAAGGGAATATAGACGAAGTTCGTTCATACGTATAACGTCCTCAAACACCAAGACGTCGGATCATTCTGTAGATGAGTTTAATTCAACTTCGGTTCACTGAAAATCCGAAGGAACACTTATTCCTAACTCTCAGGTCTTGAAGACATCCGGGATGAATCCAGCCCCACCAGAATCGCCTGTGCAGCGCAAAACCGCAAGGTAACCATAGTGTTGCGCCGCGTTCGCAGTGCATTTCAGCAATCGTCGGTCAATCCCCATCGACCACCGGATTGCTCATGGAGCCAATGTCCTCAACGGAGACGCTTATTTCATCCCCAGCCACCAGCGGCCCAACACCTGCTGGCGTGCCGGTCAAAACCAGATCGCCCGGGAGCAAAGTCATGACCTGTGAAATGAAGCGCAAGACCACGTCGACCGGAAAGATAAACGCCAGCGTACTTTCAGACTGCTTTGCCTCGCCATTCACGCGGCTCTCCACGCGAACGCCTTTCCAGGGATCAATCTCATCGGTAACAATCGGTCCAACCGGACAAAATGTGTCAAAGCCCTTGGCCCGGGTCCACTGCGGATCTTTCTTTTGCAAATCACGCGCAGTCACGTCATTGGCGGCGGTGTAGCCAAAAATATAAGGGCGAACGTCGTCATTTGGCCCCAGATTGCGGCATTTTTTCCCGATCACCACCGTCAGTTCAGCCTCAAACTCCACTCTCTGCGTGAATCGCTTGGGACGGACGATCTTTTCGCCCGGCGAAATCAGCGAACTCGGCGGCTTGAAAAAAATCAACGGTTCTGATGGAACTTCATTCCCCAGTTCCTTCGCATGCTCGCTATAGTTCCGGCCCACGCAAACAATTTTTGAAGGTTCCACGGGATAAAGGAGCTTGGCCAGTGACACTGGCTGTGGAGAGACTTTCTTCGCTTTCGAGAAATCAGGTAACAATCCGCCGGTTGTTGCTTGGGTGATTTGCTCAGTACCGGCGACAGTTTCAATCAGCCCGAACTGCGGCCCATCAGGAGAGGTGAAGCGGCAATACTTCATCTGGTGAACGCTCCAAAAATAAGCAAGGGATTTCAGGCGACCATTCCTGAGAGCAAATGCTCAACAATGAATGTGCCGGAAATCCCTATTTTACGTTACGCACCTTTAGCGAATGCGAAGAGGTCTACATACCAGCTTGTTTTGCAGCCATATCGCCAATGATCGGGAGCTTGAACTGCTGATTGCCGTAAGCCTTGATCATGCAGATAACCACCGCAACTACCACCCCGAGCCAAACTAGCATCATCAATGGACCCATGATGAAAAACCCAAGTCCGTGGGTGATAAAGCCCAGGATCGTCGATAGAATCATGGCGCCAATCCAGACGGCGAACACTGCAATACTCAAGAATATCGATTGAAACGCATGGAAGCGCACGAACTTATCATTCTTGTAGGGTTCAATCACGAGAAAAATCAGGCCTGTGACCCAGCCGACAAGATAGCTTAGGCAAGCGGCCACATTGTTCGTCATTCCCGCAC
>DASXIL010000709.1:0-2392 GCA_036497985.1 Candidatus Angelobacter sp.
TCTTTACGGTCTACGCTCTCAGCATGCGCCGGTCGCTGCTGGTAATTGCCCTGGTGCTGGCCGCCCCATCGATCATCCAGCACTCGGTCTACGCTGCTGATCTCAGGAGTCCAAGCGCGGTCGTGAACTCGTTTCTCGCACTGGCGTTCGATGTTTTTATCGTTGTGGTGATCTTCCGTCGGATCTTCGGCAAGGCACATGCCGACTCGGAATCTATCTTTGGAGCGCTTTGCATTTACCTCTTCGTTGGCTTCAGCTTCTCCAGCATCTTTCAGCTGGACGCCTATCTGCAGCCACACGCCTTTTATCTCAATCCTGCGGTCAACAACCACAGTGCCTTAAACCGGCTCGATGCGGTCTACTACAGCTTCGCCAGCATGACTTCGCTGGGTGCAGACGGCATCACTCCGGTTACAGGTGAGGCGCGGTTGTTGACGATTATTGAAGCGCTACTGGGCGTGCTGTTTCTCGCGGTTCTGGTTTCGCGGCTTTTGTCGGCTTATGGAGTGGCGGGGGCGTCGCGGAAGATCGAGGAGTAGTTGCTGTGTCTGGGCCTGCGGTGGCGAGGTAAGGCTCTTATGCGGTGAATGTTAGCCTTTCTCTGTCGCTTCTTTGACGGTCTGCGCCGTGGATTGATTTCCGCCCTGGTGAGCGATTTTCTTTCGCGCGGCTTTCTCGGCTTTTGCCTTTTGCGACGCGGCTCTTTGCTTATCTGCGAACTTCTGGCTTGCGCGGCTCTCGTCTGCTCTGCTCATGTTCCCAGTCTACGCCGCTTTGGATTTGCACATGAGAGCCATTCCGTGTCCCGGTCGTCCCGTTGTGACATCTGTCAGGTGAATGCCATGACGAACTTCACTGGAAAAACATGGCAAGCTAAGCGATCGTGTTTTTATGAAATCCCGGCATATTCTTCACCGAATTCTCTGTGAGGCTGTGATCGTGCTTGCTATGTTTTTGCCTCTTATTGTGGAGCGTGCAACCGCCGCGCAAGCAACCGAAAAAGCCGGGACATTTTCAACCGTGCTTCGTCGCAAGGAAACATTGAAATATATTGTGAGCCTTCCTCGCGATTACGAGCGGAGCAAGAGCAGATGGCCAGTGATTCTCTATCTTCACGGAGCTGGTGACCGCGGCAACGATCTAAATCTTGTAAAGCGTGAAGGCCCACCTTATGAGGCGCAGCACTGGCCGGATTTTCCATTTATCGTCGTGTCGCCGCAATTGCCGCGAACAGAGGATGTTTGGGCTGCCTATGATCGGGCTTTGATTCAATTGATGGAGAAGGTTCTTGATCATTATCGGGTCGACCGCTCCCGTGTCTATCTGACTGGCATCAGTATGGGCGGGATGGGAGTTTGGGAGTTGGCGAAAGAAAACCCCGGATATTTTGCGGCTATCGTTCCTCTGGCAGGATGGAATGATCCGGAATGGGCTCTGGGTTTGGCTCACCTACCCATCTGGGTCTTTCATGGAGCAAAGGATGATGTAGTTCCTCCATTTGCATCGGAGAGAATGGTGCAGGCGTTGCGGGCAGTTGGAGGAGATCCAAAATTCACGCTCATCCCTGATATGGATCATGGCATAGGGCCAACAGTTTGGGCACGAAAAGACTTGTATGAATGGATGCTCGGGCACCGAACGTCTAGTAGTCATCCTTAGCGCAATAGATTGCGTTGGAAGAAGCGCCGGGTGTGATCTGCGCTACCCGCGCCCATCACACCTGATCCGTCCAATCCGGCTCTGCAACTTCTTTCCACCGGTCGCGGATCATTGCAAATTCCGAGTGATCTAGGCGTCCGGCTTCAGCGTATTCAATGTTCTGAAGGAGATGAGCCGGATCTGTCGTCCCCACGATGGCAGTATTCACGCCTGGAACGCTCAGCGTGAATCGCAATGCCGTTTCGAAAGCCCGTTCGCTTGACAGGAAATCGAAGCGCAGTTTTTGCAGCCTTTCCCAGTAAGCTTGATGGTGAATGGAATCTGGCCTGGTGTTCGTCATCCAGAGACCGTTAGCAACCGGACGCTTTGCAATCACCCCCATACCATGCTGAATCGCAAGTGGCAGCAGACGATCGAGGGACTTCTGGTCGGCGATGTTTAACGATATCTGCAGGGACTCAAACTGGCCGCACGCGATTGCATAGGGGGTTGCTTTTCCATCTGTCGAGTAGCCGATGTGTCGGACTTTGCCCGCCTCACGAGCTCGCTGCAGCACTTCGATTGCGTCCCCCTGGCGGAGAATTTCTTCCGAACAGCTATGAAGCTGAATCAAGTCGATGTAGTGAGTCCTCAACCGGCGTAAGCTTTGGTCGATGTTCCATTGCAGCGCGCGTGGATGCCAGTCTAACGTCTCATATGGGTATCCCAAGCCAAGCGAGTGCCGTAATCTCCG
>DASXIL010000710.1:0-4378 GCA_036497985.1 Candidatus Angelobacter sp.
GACTCCGGCAAGAGCGCCATTAACCGGAGAAAGAATGGAAGTCGCTTAATTCCGGCCGCTGTCTTCAGCATCGAGTAAACCTCGGCCGCCTTCCAGCCAAACGCTTTGAAAAAATCCGGGCCCTCTTCTGGCCCAAACTTCAAGGGTGATCCAGCATCCTTTAAAGCGGCCAGGTTCTTTTGCAGCATCTTTAGCAATCCGGGAGAGCAAAGGTCAATGGCCCAATCGCGGAAATTGCTTTGAGCGGCAAGATCGCGGCCCAGCGTGGAAACTTCGTCGCGCGTGATGTAAACCAGAAGGCCTTCAGTGAGCACCAGAACTTTTCCGGCGTTGCGGCCCAGCTTCTGGAACAGCGCACGGCGTCCGGCCGCGTCCGCCAGGTCCAGGGGGACGCGCTCCAGCGCGCAACGCGGCTCGTCCTGTCCCAAAATCTTTTCTTTGTAATCGATCATGCCGGGCAAATCGACTTCGACCCACTGCAAGGAGGCAGGCAGGTTCATGCGATAGGGCCGCGTGTCCAGCCCGGCGGCCAGATTGATCACCATGTCTGTGCCCTGCTTGATTTGCTCGGTGACGATCTGATCGAAGCGCAGAGTGCGGGCAATAAACGGCCATTCATGACGCTGCCCAGCCTCCATGCTTTTGGCAATCTGCTCGCCGCGCTCGCCGGCAAGCTTACGAGCGAAGGGATCCTTGAACAGCGCATCCGGACGCTCAGTTTCACGCGCGCGGTAGACGGCGACCCAGAGAGCAGTGTCAGAGATGTTTCGGATCAATGGTTCTTCCGGATTTGCCATTCGCCTTTCTCCGCAGGAGACTTGCGCCACAGCCACGATTCTGGCGGACGCGCCGCCGCTTGTATTGTAAAAATTTGACCTACTGGTGGATAGGTACGTGATTTAAATGATCGGTTTTCTGCGCCAGGTAAGCCGTGGGATTGATGCCGGAAAACTCTCTGAAATCATGGATAAAGTGGGCTTGATAGAAATAACCGCAGCCGGCTGCCATCTCCGCCCAGGAAAAATCCGCGCCGGCACGAATCTGCTGCAGGACCTGCTGAAAACGCCGGACGCGGGCAAAGAGTTTCGGTGTTAGTCCAACTTCATTGGAGAAAAGCTGGATGAAGCGGCGCGAGCTGATGCCAATGTGATCGGCAAGGTCGGCCATGGCCGGAGCAGTATGAATATTGCGAAAGAGACCCAGCGCGCAATCGACTGCGCGATGCCGCTCCAGCGGCTTGAATGCTCGGGCCAGCAGGCATTCTTCAAGGACCTGAAATTTCTTTTCTGGCGTGGCCGCTTCCAGCAGGCGCTGCCGCAGCAATCCCGCCTCATGACCCCACAGGTCCTCCAATGAGACGTGGAGGTTGTGCAGCTCACTGGCCGGCATTTTAAAAAATGGAAATGCGCCGCCCGGTTTGAAGTGGATGCCGATCACCGAGGCTTGCTGGGCGGTATCGATGACAAAGAAGTTGGAGTGAGGGCCGCATACCAGCGTTCCCGGGAGCCGCTCACATTTGTTCAGATTCTTGCGGTCGTAAATCCGCGCTTCGTCTTGCTTGAGGTTGATGATCAATTCAATGGAGCCGTCCGGCATGAGGCGTTCTTTGCTGTGCGACCCGGCGAAATAGCCATCGTAAAACCAGAAGAGCTCAACAAAGCTGCTGAGGGGTTGCTGCGGAATGTGGGTGAAGGACTGCATGCGACGAAAAGATTGTAGTCCCAACCCTACTGAGATGAATGGGCACAAGTAAAAAGCCCCGCATTTACGCGGGGCGTGGTTCCTGATTTTTGGGGACTACGCTTTCGCACTCTCGGCGGGTTCCACAAGCACGAAACGGCCAGAGCCGCCTTTATCCACGAACTTGATGGTGCCGGTGACCTTGGCGAAGAGCGTATCGTCTTTGCCGCGACCGACGTTTGCGCCGGGCTTGATGGGGGTACCGCGCTGGCGGACGATGATGGTGCCGCCGGGAACAAGCTGACCGCCGAATGCTTTTACGCCAAGCCGCTGCGCGTTTGAGTCGCGCCCGTTTCTGGAACTGCCTAAACCTTTTTTGTGTGCCATAAACAAATCCTTGTTCTCAGGGCTAAAGCCCCGGTCTTAATATTCGTTGCTGGCACGATTAAAACCGTGCCCTGTTGCGTGATCTTGATTCCCCATTACGTGATATTCAACGAGCAACGGCGCGTCAACAGATGGCGCGCGACGCTCTTATTTCTTCTTGCCTTTGCCGGCGGCTTTCTTTGCCGTGCTCTTCTTGGCTTTTGGCTTGCTCTTCGATTTGGACTTGCCTTTGGCTGACTTTGCCGGAGCGGCCTCACCTTCAGCTGCGGGCTTTGCCTTTTTGGGCTTGCGGGCTGGAAGATCGGGCGCTTTGTGGCTCTCGCCATCAAACGCAATTTCAGTGATCCGGACAGCAGTAAAGGGCTGGCGATGTCCGTAAATCTTCTTGTATTGCTTTTTGCGCTTGAAGTGGAAGACTAGGATCTTGTCGGCCTTGCCGCCTTCCATAACCTGTCCGCTGACCACTGCGCCGGCGCCGGGACCGATGGTGCCCTCCTGGCCGGACACGGCCAGAACGTCATTAAATTCAACCACGTCGCCATTAGCGGCGGGCAGCTTCTCCATTTTCACTACGTCGCCGGGTGCGACGCGGTATTGCTTTCCACCGGCGCGAATTACCGCGTACATAACTCTCTCCATCGCCCCTTCAAAGCGCTTGGCCGGAAAGGACTTATATTGACTTGTAAGATTGCTCAGCAGCCATGCTCAACAGGCAGGAATTTCCACCAGTGGCAAACCTTGTAATTTTAACGTGATAGAGGGGATATGGTCAAACTGGCGCGGCTTAACCTCGCAGGTACACACGCCAGAAGAAATAGGCTGTCATGCTGCAGCCCAGGATGATCACCACAAAACGGACGCTGTGCGGCTCCATCTTCTGGGCGTACCAGGCGCCCACATATCCGCCCAGGGCTCCGCCCACGAGCATGAGAATGGCCTGCGGCCAGAACACGGCCCTGGCGACAATGAAGACGATCACGGCAACGGCATTTCCGCAGGTGGCTAGCAGGGTCTTAAGCCCGTTCATGCTGTGGATGTTTTCAATGCCTATCATCGCCAGCAAGGCGAGCATTACAATGCCCGCGCCGGCGCCGAAGTATCCGATATAGACGGCCGCGCAGGCTTGCAGCAGCGTGATGCCGATGACGCGCTTGATCGAAGGGGCGCCGCCGGAGTGGTGTCGGTTGACCCAGGCGGTTACGGTACCACTGAAGCTGAAGATCAGAGTGGCGGCAAGAAGAAGCCAGGGAATCAGCTTGTCAAAGGTGGCTTGACCGGTCTTGAGCAGAAGGATGGAGCCGAAGATGCTGCCCAAAAAAGTAATGACGATGAGCGGAAGAATGCGTTTGAGCAGCTCAGCGCTCAAAGCCCGGCGATATGCCCCAGTGGAAGCCAACGTTCCCGGCCACAAAGCGACGGTTCCGGTAGCGTTGGCGTTGATGGATGGAACGCCGGTAAAAAGCAGTGCGGGAAAAGCAAAGAACCCACCACCTCCGGCGACAGAATTCACGATCCCACCTGCCATGGCGGCTAGAAAAAGCAGGATGGAATGGTGTGAGCTCACTCAACATTCTAGCGGAATTTTTTATGTAGCGCGGACGGTGGTTCTGCGCAGGTTTTAGTGGAACACAAGTTTTCAGCGCGACGCGTAACGTGTTTTCAACGCCATGATGATCAGCAGCAGAGCAAGCGTAACAACGTTGGCCACGATCACCGGCATGGCCCAAAGACGTATACCGTAAAGCAGCCAAAGGACTACACCGGCGGAAAAAGTAAGCAACATGGCCCAGGAAAGATCGTCACAGCGTTTGCTGCGCCACGCATGTATTACCTGCGGGACGAACGAAATTGTGGTCAATGCTCCGGCGATAAAGCCGAGCAAGCTGGTTAGGCGCATGAAAGAGTTGTCCTCATAAATAGTTCTGTCATCTTAATCTGTCACCAGGCTTGAAATCGCCATCGCACGGCCAAGCCATAAAATTATTTTTCATCCAACGCCCAGCGGCCAACATCTGCTGATACAACTTTCCTGAGGATTGGTCCATGCCTGAAAAAGCCGCGTTTCTCACTTTTCTGGTTGCAGCGTTCGCGCTCAATCTTGCGCCCGGACCAGACATGCTTTACGTGATTGGCCGCAGCGTAGGGCAAGGCCGCAAAGCAGGGATTGTTTCGTCGCTTGGGGTGTTCGTGGGCTGCTGGGTGCATATTCTGGCGGCGGCTTTTGGAATAGCGGCGCTGCTGCGATCCTCACCATTGGCATTTAACGCGGTGCGATACGCGGGCGCAGCTTACCTGATCTACCTGGGAATCA
>DASXIL010000711.1:0-4016 GCA_036497985.1 Candidatus Angelobacter sp.
TCCTCATTTTTTCACTTGCCGCCGCGGCTGACACGCTGAAGGGCGTCGTGCAAAACAGCACTACCAATAAGCCATCCGCCGGCGATGAGGTCACGCTTAAAAAAATCGGCCAGGGCATGGAGGATGTAGCCAAGACCAAGACCAATGCCAGGGGCGAGTTCAGCTTTAGCGTTCCCCCGGCGCAGCAGCCTTATATCGTTTGGGTTCAGCATCAGGGAGTAACGTACACGCAGGCTGGTCTGCCGGGAGGTGTCCCGGTTGCAGTCCGGGTTTTTGATTCGTCTGCAAACATAAAAGAACTCGCCATTCTTGACCACGCCATGGCGCTCCAGACGTCAGATGACGGAACAACCTTGAACGGCGAGGAACTTTATACCGTCGATAACCAGTCCTCTCCGCCCCGCACCCTCACCGCAAAACAAACTATGGAGTTTTACCTGCCCGAGGGAGCATCGATTAAGGAGTCCAGCGTTCAGACTGGCAAAACGCAGCTCAAGACAGCGGTAATCCCTACTGCAGAGAAAAATAAATTCGCCTTCGCGTTTCCGATTCGGCCGGGTCAAACGCGGTTTCACATTATCTATACGGCTCCATACTCGGGCAAGCTGGAAATTGATCCACGATCCGATCTCCCAACTGGAACATTAATGGTGGCAGCGCCCGATTCCATAAAATTCGTCGCCACTGACACCGCTCTGTATCAGACAAACACGAATCCCCAATTCAAAGGCGTCAACTTTTTCGTCGCCAAGAACATAACTCCTAAACAGAAAGTGGCGTTCGCGATATCCGGCAAGGGAGAAATGCCGCATGAGCAGGAACAAGCGGCCGCTCCAGCAAATGGCAGCGGACGTGGAGAGCCCGCCGGTCCTGGGGGCGGTCTGGGAGTGCCCAATGAAAGGCCCGATCCTCTCCATTCCGGTCAGTGGCTATTCCTGGGAGTACTGTCGCTCTTCCTGGCCGCGGGCGGGGTCTTTGTTTACACCTCCAACCAGAATGTTGTTGCCACTGCGGGTGCCGCTCTTCCGCAAGATCGTTCCAAGTTGTTAATGGAAGCCATGAAAGAAGAAGTGTTCCAGCTTGAATCAGACCGATTGAATGGCAAAATCAACGCACAGGATTACCAGACGGCAAAGGCAGCGCTGGACAAAACATTACAACGCGCGGTGCAACGGCAGTCAAAAGCAACTTAGGCTGTTAACTGAGTCGGCGTGTGTGCACCAATTGGGCTGCATCTCTTCTGCGAATGAATCGTTGATCAAATGGCCATAATCGTCAAATCTTCATCCTTACACGGTGCAGGCGTCTACACCACTGCTCCAATCAAAAAAGGCGCGCACATTCTGGAATATACCGGGCCTCGGCTCACCGCAAAGGCTTGCGAAGGGATGTATGCGGATACAGAGGTTACGTACCTCTTCGCCATGGACGACGGCGATACCATCATTGATGGCTTTGGCATGGCTGCCTTCGTGAACCATACTTGTGATCCAAACTGTGAGACCGACCAAATCGACAACCGCATATGGATCATGGCCCTGCGCGCTATCGAAGCCGGAGAAGAGCTCACCTATGACTACAATCTCTTTGATGGCGACATAGGCGAGAAAGCGCCGTGCTATTGCGGCTTGAAGAATTGCCGGCGGACGATGTTCTCTGAAGAGGAAGTCGCGCGCCAGAAAAAAGTTTTGCGCCAGCGTAAGAAGCGCAGAGAGGCAGCGCGCCTGCGCCGCCAGAAAGAACGCAAGGCAACAGCGCGGAGACGTTAGATGAATCGCCACCACAGGTGAGGACGGTTCGGTCCTGGCAAGAAAATGCCGTCGCTTTTGGCGACGGCGTTGTCATTTTTCAGGCAATCTCGTCTTCTAACTTATCTTGGCAGTGGCGTCGATGTCCCATTCCAGCTCAGTGGCTGGTCAACCCTGATAAGCATGACGGCCTGCGCAGGGAGACGTACGTCTTTTCCGTTGGTAGCTACAACGTAGCCTCCGCCTGAAAGCGTGCCAATCGCCAAGCCCTTGATCGGCCCGCCGACATTCCGTCCCATAGTAGAGGCACCAATAGCATTGGATTTGCCGCCTTCTGGAACGGATTTCCTCGGACTTTTGCTGCTGGTATCGTGTACGGAAACCAGGGTTGCGGTAAGCGGCAGCGTCTGGCCTGTTGGTAATACTACATCCCGGAAGCGCAGGCTCAGCTTAGGTTTGTCCTTAAGAGCGGCCAGCGTCTTTTCATCTTCCGATTCAGCTACTTCGCCCTCAACCCGCGCACCCGCTGGAATAACCACGGCGCCATTATTCGCCCGCACGGGATCGCTTACGCTCGCGGTAAAGCGGTCACCGGGCTTTGCTGTCTTGCTGAAAAGGGGCGTATCCAACGCTGCATGGATCTCCGTGCCCGCGCCTATTTCGTCAATCACGGCTGTATTGGGAGCCGGGGCGTTCTGCGTAGGGTTCACCGCTTGTCCGGTATTTCCATGAGGCACATCCGCTGGCGATGTGTGAGCAGGCGGCGCGGCTCCATTTGCCGGCACAGTCGGATTTTGCGTTTGCGGCGTGGTTACCGGGTTGTTGTTGGTTCCCGGCGGGTTCTGGCCGAAGACCATTGCCCCAGCCACCAGCGCGAAGAGTATGAGCGTGGCTGTCCTGCGCATAAATTGAATATCCTCCATGTGGTTACAGGTGAGAAGCTGGCAAGGAATCGCAGGTTGGCCCGGCTCAGCCCTCTTTTTTGCCAAATCCAGCATCTCTGTTAAGGAACGCAGTGGTACGCTGCCACACGTTATAATGGTTTTTTGGTCGATTCAATCGGTCCTGATCTTACCGTTACAGGAGTTCCCAAATTGACATCCAATGGTCAGCCTTCCAAACCCCGAGTCTTGGTGGTGGATGACGAGCGCGTTATCGCCGATACCTTGGCGATAATTCTCAATCAAAACGGATTTGATGCGTCAGCCGTCTACACAGGAACTGCGGCTGTGGATCGTGCGCGTGAAACCAAGCCTGACTTGATCATTAGCGATGTCATCATGCCAGACATGAACGGCATTGAAGCAGCCATCCGTATCCGTAAGGCGCTGCCCGGATGCAAAATCCTTCTCTTCTCCGGTCAGGCCGCTACCGCCGATTTGCTGGAAAAAGCCCGTGCCCAGGGCCATGAATTTGAGATTCTGGCAAAACCCGTCCATCCGCAGGATTTGCTGGCTAAGCTGAGAAATTAGAAAAAATCCAGAGTGATAAGTTCGAGGAACAGGGGTTCCTCGAAAAGTGCTTTCTGGGCTAAAGCTCTCTTCGGCCTTCCATCGCCTTCAGCATGGTGACTTCATCGGCGTACTCAATATCGCTGCCGGCTGGAATTCCTGTGGCGATGCGGGTGATCTTCACGCCAGGGCGTTTCAGTAAGCCAGTAAGATGGACCGCCGTCGCCTCGCCTTCGATGGTGGGATTGGTGGCGATGATGACTTCATCCAGGCTGCCGCTCTCAATCCTTCTCATCAGAGACGGTATCCGTAAGTGCTCCGGCCCAACACCATGCAGCGGAGAAATGGCCCCGTGGAGAACGTGATAGACGCCATTGTAAAACCGCGCCTTTTCGATTGACGCGATATTCGTGGGCTCTTCCACCACGCAAACCAAGCGTTGGTTTCGCGTCGCGCTGGTGCAGTAGCTGCATGGATCAACGTCTGTAATGTTGCTGCATACAGAACAAAGGTGAAGCTTTTCTTTAAGATTGTGGATGGCCGCTGCTAAATCTTCGGCATCCTCGGCGCTCGACCGCAAAATATGGAATGCTAACCGCTGGGCGCTTTTACCGCCAACGCCCGGGAGTTTCTTTAACTCATCAATCAGTCGAGCCATTGGCTCGGCGAACTTTGACACAGCTCCCTCTAAATTCCCGGAATTCCCATTCCGCCCAGCATGCCGCCCACGGTCGATTGCATCGCTTCGTCCACTTTCTGCCCTGCCGCGTTGACAGCAGCCGTCACCAGGTCCTGCAACATCTCCACGTCGCCGGCT
>DASXIL010000712.1:0-8257 GCA_036497985.1 Candidatus Angelobacter sp.
GATCCAGAATGAAGCGAGGACAGCATGACTGAAGGAATCCCTGTAGACGTACTGGAACAACGAGCGGCCGACGAACGCCGTCAGCTCCACAACTCAGTGCAGCAACTGCGTGAAAGCGTACACGAGCGGCTTGACGTTAAACGCAACGTACGGAACCACTTGGGCACCGTTTGCGGCGTGCTGGCTGTGGCCGGGCTGGCCCTGGGCTATACCGTAACCGGCGTTTTTACCCGCGATTAGACTCTCGCCACTGGCGTTCGCCGGAGGAAGACGTTAAGGTTTTTACTTGATTTGAATGGCTGCTGGGCGATCCCCGTCCGGCAGCCATTTACTTTATAGCGTCTTTATTGGGCTTTTCTCGCCAACTAAGTTGAAGACCATCTACTCTGCTTTGCAGTTTCATGGTATAAACCTCATTCATCGACTTTCCAATCGTTTTAAAAATGCCCCTTTTACCCCGGGAGGGGGCGTTTGCTGAGGAGTAGTGAATGTCTGAAGAGGCTAGAACAGGGAAACGGTTTCCGCTGGAACTGCCGATCAAGATCCACGGCAAGGGCGGCGAAGACAGCGCCACCACCGGAAACATGAGCGCCGCAGGCGTATATATTATGGCCGATCTGGACCTGGCCATTGGCTCCAACATTGAATTTGACATAACCTTGCCGGCCAATGTGCTGGGAACGCCGGGAGACGTGGAAGTCCACTGCACCGGGCGCGTGGTGCGCAAGGACGCGAGCGCGGCTGCCGCTGCGGGCGCGAATTCAAATTCCACCAAGAAAAAGAAATCCAAAAGCGGCGTTGCTTGCGTGATTGACCAATACAAATTTATCCGCAAGAGCAAAGGGGCCAAGTAAATGCTGAAGATCATTTTGGCTGACAACCAGGCAATCTTCCGCACCGGCGCGGCAAAAGTATTGGCCGTGGAAGACGATTTGCGCATTGTGGCGCAGGCGGAAAACACTGAAAAAATGATGATGGCGCTGGAAAAGTTTCATGCAACGGTCATGATCTTTGGCGTTGAGACCCATCCCAGCCTGCCCACCGTGGTGGAGATGGCAAGAAAGTTCAAGACCAAGCTGGTGGCGATTGCCGAAACCGGACAGGATTCACGGCACTACCTGACCAACGGCGTCCACGGAGTGATCTACCGCAACGTGAGCGGCGAAGCACTGGTGCAGTGCGTGCGCAAGGTGAGCAAGGGCGAAACCTGGGTGCAGGACACGCAGGAAAGCAAAGAGACTGCGGAGAATGACCTGGTGGGTGCGCGCGTCCGCGACCGGCTGACAGCAAAAGAGCTGAAGATTGTTGCGCTGATTGTGCAGGGATACAAGAACAAAGAGATCGCCACGCAACTTGGCACGACCGAGCAGGTAATCAAGAACTACCTGCGCAACGTCTATGACAAGATTGGCGTGTCTGACCGGTTGGAGCTTGCGCTGTTTACGATTCACCATCGCATATTGGCGGAAGCGGCAGCAACATCAGTGGCGTCAGTGGCGGCAACTGCGCCGGCAAGATAGCGCCATAAATCCAAGAAACTGCAGCGGCCGAGAAGCTTCACTTCTCGGCCGTTTTTCTTTTGTGAACTGCTTTCTCCGATTGTATCCAAACAAAAAAGAACCTGTTTCCAGGGATGGATACTCGATTTTGACGCCTGTACTGTTCGCCCTTATAGTGAAACACATGTCAAAAGTTCGGGTCAGCGCGTTTGCTGTATCGCTTGATGGTTACGCCGCCGGTACGAGTCAGAGTCTTGAGAATCCTCTTGGAATCCGCGGCCCTGAGTTGTTCGAGTGGTTTTTCCCTACACGCACATTTAGGCAGATGCAGGGGCTGGAAGGTGGCTCAACTGGCGTTGATGATGAGTGGGCGCGGCGAGGCATGGAGAACGTTGGCGCGTGGATTCTCGGACGGAACATGTTTGGACCTGTGCGCGGCCCCTGGCCGGACGAGTTGTGGAAGGGGTGGTGGGGTGAAGAGCCCCCTTATCACGTACCTACGTTTGTGCTGACGCACCATCCAAGGAAAGCAGTCGAGATGGAAGGCGGAACAACGTTCCACTTTGTTACCGACGGAATCCACTCCGCCCTGCAACGTGCAAAGGATGCTGCAAAGGACAAAGATGTACGGATCGGCGGCGGAGTCGCGACGATTCAGCAGTATCTCCGCGCGAAGCTCATCGATGAACTGCATCTCGCGTTTCGTCCGATTCTGATGGGTTCTGGCGAGAACTTATTTACCGGCATCGACCTGGCAGAGCTCGGCTACTCATGCACGAAACACGTTTCCACCGAGCATGCGATGCACGTGTTGCTGCAAAAACTGACTTGATCCCTTGCTTTCGATCAGCGAACGGCCGCGCCGCCGATTGACTTCACACGGCGAAGTCGTTACGCTCTTTTCTGGCGCTAAAGGGCGCATCCAGTCCGCGGAAAGGGCCGTGCCCACCTTGAACAACAATTGAGAGTGCGAACTTTCTTTCAGCCTGATTCATGCGGACCCAGCAGGCGTAACCGTGAAAGGAAGGTCGTTGATGGATCCCAAGCCGCTACCCGCCCGTCCCAGCCTGGAGCAATATAAAAAACAAGCAAAGGAATTATTGAAGGCCTACCGCGCGGCCGACGTGAAGACAATTCGTCGCGTCAAGAAGAACCACCCACGTTTTGAAAAACTTTCAGAACCAGGATTTGAGATCAACAAATTCGCATTGGCCGACGCGCAGTTGGTGATTGCGCGTGAACATGGTTTTGAAAGCTGGCCAAAATTTACGAAACGCATTGAAGTGATCAACAGCGAGATTGCCGCGCTGGAGAACCCTGTGGCGGCTTTCATTGAGGCGGCGGTCTGGCACGGAACGCTGGAAGCGGCGGAAGCGATTCTGGCTGCGCATCCGGAGATTGCGCGTACAAGCATTCACGTGGCGGCGATCCTGGGCGATGACGTTGCGGTGGGGCGCTTCATCGCTGCTGATCCGCGAAACGCCACGAAAAAAGAAGAGCCTTACGATGGCGATGCGCTGGTGTATCTTTGCCTCTCAAAATACTTGCGGTTGGATAAAACGCGCTCAGCCGCTTTTCTGCGTGCGGCCACCGCGTTGCTCGATGCAGGAGCCGATCCGAGCACTGGGTTCTGGAGCAAAGATGAGTATCACGAGTTCGAGACCGCTCTTTACGGAGCTGCAGGAGTTGCGCACCACGCAGAGCTGACTCGTCTGCTGCTGGAGCGCGGCGCAGATCCAAACGACAACGAAACTTTCTACCACGCGCCGGAGACCTACGACAACTCCGCATTGCGTGTACTGGTAGAAAGCGGCAAGCTTACCGCCGACAGCCTTACGACCATGCTGCTTCGCAAAGCCGACATGCACGATTATGACGGAATGAAATATCTGCTGGAGCATGGGGCCGATCCCAACCGGATGACAATGTGGGGCTACACCGCTCTGCATCAGGCAATCAGGCGCGACAATGCTCTCAGGAACATAGATCTGATGCTGGACCACGGCGCCGATCCCACAATTAAAACCACAGCGGAAATACGGGCCCCATTCACGCCGGATTTTGGCGGGAAGGGGCAGAGATCGGGCTTTGTGATCGCCGCGCACCGTGGCCGCGCAGACGTGCTGGCCGCGCTGGAGCGCCGCGGCTTTACCCTAGAGTTCAGCGGCGTTGACCGTCTGATTGCTGCTTGCGTGCGCGGTAACGCGGCGGCTGTCCACACTATGGCCGCCGGCGAGCCGCAGTTCGTTAAAGAGCTGCGGCCCCAAGGCGGAACGCTGCTGGCTGAATTCGCCGGCAACGACAATGCGGACGCCGTCAAACTCCTGCTCGAACTTGGAGTCGATATCGCGGCACAATACGAGGGCGACCCTTATTTCGGTATCCCCAAAGACAGTACCGCGTTGCATGTTGCGGCATGGAAAGCGTGGCCCAAGACACTGAAGCTGTTGATTGAGCGCGGCGCGCCGATCAACGCAGAGGACGCAAAAGGCAGAACTGCGCTGATGCTCGCGGTAAAAGCGTGCGTCGATTCTTACTGGACGAATCGGCGATCGCCTGAATCAACGGAAGCTTTGTTGAAGGCAGGAGCGTCCATCAGCGGAGTGGATTATCCATGTGGCTACGGCAAAGTGGACGCGTTGCTGCAATCGCATGGAAGATAAAAGATCGAGCTTTGTCGCAGACACGAGCAGCGAGGCCGGCTTGCGCGCCAAGCTGATTGCATCAAGCGCCTAATGAAGCTCTTGGGATTAGAAGTCTCATGAGCGGTTTGGAGCGAAGTGGCAGAAATTAATGAGAAGTCGCGCGCTCGCTGCTCTTGAGCAGCTCGTTCACGATTGTGACAAGCTCTTCAGGATTGACCGGCTTTTCCAGATATAAATCGGCGAGCGGCTCGGCGGCCTGGAATGCTTCAGCCACGTAGCCCGACACAACCACTACGGGCATGCTACTGTTATTTTTGGCAGCTTGAACAACGGCGCGGCCATTGGCATCACCCAGACGCCAGTCTGTTACGACGGCGTCATAAGTGTTGCTCTGGAGTTTTTCCATGGCGTCGCGGGCCGATGTGGAAGCGGTGACTGTGTGTCCGGCAGATTCAAGGATGGCGCACTTCAAAGTGACAACGTGCGGTTCATCGTCGACGCAAAGGATCCTGGCCATATTGGGAATATCCCTAACGCTGACGCGCTTATGATCTCGGGCGCGCCTACGGAAAATGATTAGCTGCGGAAACAGCAGCTAAGAACTGGCCCTATTCTCAAGCAGCGATGATGCTGAAGTCAAATAATCCGTGCGTTTCGCCGTCCTTTTTAACACCTTGGCCCAGAACCTTAGTTCCTGATCTGGGACGGAAAGCTTGGACTTCCGGCCAGTGCCCTAAAGCAGCAACTCCGGCCGGAAATCGCAAAGAAAAGCCTGGAACCTACAGGCCTTAGAACCTCCCGGCCTTAAAATCTCCAGACCAGCCCCACGGACGGCTGGGCCATGTGGGTAAAGTTGTCGCTGGCCAAGCCAGGGAGCTGGAAGTCGGGAATCTTATAAACCAGTCCGCGATATTCCGCGCGCAACGCCAGGTATTTGCTGATATCGAAATCAACTCCGCCGCCGTAAACAAATGCCGGCTTGGTTTGGTTGTTGCCTGTGTTGTTGCCCACGCCGACGAAAGAATTATTCAGTGAATTCGTCGGACGGAAGAAGAGCCCGCCGATTCCGGCCAGCCCATAAGGCCGCACTCTGCTTTTCGATGGAGCAGTGATCACGGCTTCTCCGGTGAGCTGATGGATGTTGGACTGAATATCCGTCTCGCCAAAGAACGGATCAAAATACTTTTGCGTGTCGCGCGTGTAGCCGTAATCGCCCTGTATGGCGAACCATGAATTCAGGTGATAGCGGTAGCCAATAAGAAAGCCGCCGCTCTTGGTTGCGTCATGCGGGATATCAATGTTGGTGGAATTCTTGGGCAGATTCGCCGTTCCCTGAACGCTGAATTCCGATTTGTAATCCTGGGCAAAGCCCGCTGCGATGAATAAAAAGATAAATGCAACTGCGAATAAGACAGACTTACTCCTCATTGCGTGAAAACTCTCCTTGCTGAATTTTTGTGCTCTGTTTTAGATAAGACGCACTTTAGAACCCCGCAGGTTCACGCAAGGAGCGGAACTTAAATATTCTTAACGCGCTGAGTAGCACCTCCTTAGGATTAAGGAATCTTAACCCTCTGTCGTACCGAGCGTAGCGCAATGATTGATTAAACCTATCGCGATTCTTCGCCCTTCCGGCTCATATCGTCCGTGATCGGTCCGGCATCGCCAATTTTTTCCGCCACGGATTTTGCCTGCGTAAACAGCAGCAGGTAATCCGGGCCGCCGGCTTTTGAGTCGGTGCCGGACATGTTGAAGCCGCCAAACGGATGCGCGCCCACCATGGCTCCCGTGCATTTGCGATTGAAATACAGATTGCCCACATGGAAGTCGGTGCGCGCCTTTTCCAGCTTGTCGCGCGACGTGCTGTACACCGCGCCCGTAAGACCGAACTCAGTGTTATTGGCAATGGCCAGCGCGTCTTCAAAGTTGCGCGCCTTGATCACGGCCAGCACCGGCCCAAAGATTTCTTCCTGGGAAATGCGCGCGGTGGGTGCGATATCGGCAATCACTGTGGGCTGGATAAAGTAGCCATCGCCCGCTTCTTTTGCGGGGCCGCCGCCATGAATCAGCCGGCCTTCTTTTTTGCCGACCTCAATGTAATCAAGAATGTTTTTCATCGCTTTGTCGTTCACCACCGGGCCCATCGGCTTGTTTTCCGTGGGATCGCCGACTGTGATTTTCGCCACGCGATCTTTCAGGCGCTCCAGAAACACGTCGTAAATTTTTTCGTCCACAATGGCGCGCGAGCAGGCTGAGCATTTCTGTCCCTGGAAGCCGAAAGCAGCCTGGGCCACGCCTTCCACGGCCGCATCAAGGTTGGCGTCGGCGTCAACAATAATTGAGTCCTTGCCGCCCATCTCCAGGATCGTCCGCTTGATCCACTTCTGTCCTGGCTGCGGCTTGGCCGCGCGCTGGTTAATATCCAGTCCAACTTCTTTCGATCCGGTAAACGCCACAAAGCGCGTCATCGGATGCTCCACCAGCCCGGCGCCAAACGTCGAGCCTGAGCCTGGACAGAAATTCACCACGCCATCCGGCATGCCGGCTTCCTGCAAAACTTCAAAGAATTTCGCGGCAATCGCCGGAGAATCGTGAGAAGGCTTCATCACCACGGTGTTTCCGGTTACGATCGCGGCCATGGTCATGCCAGCCATAATGGCGCACGGGAAATTCCACGGCGGAATCACCGCTGCCACGCCCAGCGGAATGTAGATCAGGCGGTCAGCCTCGCCGGGCATCTGCGTGGGCGTTTTGGCCTGGGCCAGCCGCAGCGCTTCGCGCGCATAGAACTCGGCAAAGTCGATCGTTTCGGCAATGTCGGCATCGGCTTCCGCCCAGTTCTTGCCCACTTCAAACACCATCCACGCGGCAAACTCAAATTTGCGCTCGCGCAGTATGCCCGCCACCGTGTGAATTAATGATGCGCGCTGTTCGACGCTCACGCGCTTCCACGTTTCAAAAGCCTGCTGCGCGGCCTGGATCGCCGGCTCAACGTGCTCGCGTCCCGCGCTCTGGAACACGCCGACAACCTCTGACGGCTTTGCAGGGTTCACGCTCTTGATCTTCTCGGTGGTCTTGATCAGCTTCTCGCCGATCACCATGTCATATTCGCGTCCCAGCTCCGCACGCACTTTGGTGAGCGCGGCTTTCATCTTGCGGGCATTTTCCGCCGTGCCAAAGTCGGTGAGCGGCTCGTTTTTGAACGGAGTGGTGGGTACGCGCAGATTCGGTCGAGAGATATCGAGCAGGGTCGCCATAAATGATTTCCTTTTGCGCTCACAGTGTGAGCCGATGATGTCAGCAGAACTCTCTATTTTAACCTGTTGCCGAGCTTTTCGGTTTTCCCGATCGACGGCGCCCAACCTCGATGATCAAGCCGCTTTTCTATCCCCGATCAGCATCTGCCAGCAGCTTACCCAGGCTGCGTTTGTGCTTGTCTTTCTTGGCGTGCTTCTTGTTCTCCGCGCGCTTCACCGGCGGAGGCGTCCCCAGCACGGCCCGCGCCGCCGCCTTTACCGCGCTGGTAGCGCTGAATTTCTTGAGCTTTTTCTTTTTAGGCACGATAGCTATTAAACCACGAAGGACTGCCCACAACGCGAAGTAAATAAAGAACTTCTACTGAGCGCTCTGGTCTGCGTAAAATCTCCTTGCAACCTGGCGGCTCGCGATTTCTAATCTTAAGCACCGTTCGCCAATTTTTACTGGATACAGAACCCACTTGACGATGTCTCGCACTGTTTTGATCAGGCTTTCCAAGAGAGACACCTACTTTTTTGCGACGTTGTCCCTTGCCGTTGGGCTGACACTGCCCGCTCCCGCGCAGGTTGCGTCTTTCCCGAAAACAGCTGTGCCAGAAAATGTCCCGGCCGCCACCAAAATACTGCGCGACGAGTTGGCGCAGCTTCGCCCAGGCGTAGTGGTGGAGAAGATTGAGAAGAACTCAGCAGCTGAACAGTCCGGCCTTCGCGAAGGTGACATTCTGTTGACGTGGGCACGCGGGGAAGCACACGGAACGCTTGATACCACCATTGATTTTTCTTGGCTTCAATTGGAGCAGGCGCCTCGGGGGGCGGTAACAATCTATGGGACAAGAAGGGGAATGCGCTATTCGTG
>DASXIL010000713.1:0-5202 GCA_036497985.1 Candidatus Angelobacter sp.
TGGCGGGGCCGTGTGTATTCCCACGCTGCCGATTGCTCAATATCCCAACCTTACTCCCCCGGCGGTGAGCGTAAGCGCTTTCTATACCGGCGCAAACTCGCAGGCCGTGGAAACCAGCGTGACCACGCTGCTGGAGCAGGCCATCAATGTCGCGGAAGGCATGCGCTATATGAGCTCCACCAGCGGCAATGATGGCACGGCCTCAATCAACGCAACTTTTGACCTTGACCGCAATCTTGACGTGGCCGCCGTTGACGTGCAGAACCGCGCTTCAAGCGCGCTGGGCCGCCTGCCGATTGAAGTTCAGACTACGGGCGTAAGCATCACCAAAAATACCGGCTCGTTTGTGGTGGCCTACGGCTTCTACGCCGACACCAAGGAATACGACAACCTTTTTATCAGCAATTACCTTGACCTTTACGTGCGCGACGCCATCAAGCGCGTGAAGGGCGTGGGCAACGTAATCATCTTTGGCGAGCGCAAATATTCCATGCGCTTATGGCTTGATCCGGTGCGGCTGGCGGCCCGCGGCCTTACCGCCAGTGACGTGACGGCGGCGCTGCGGGAACAGAACGTCCAGGTAGCGGCGGGACAAGTGGGACAGCCGCCTGCGCCCGCAAACCAGTCTTACCAGATCAGCGTGCGCGCTGTGGGACGGTTGAGCGATCCTAAAGAATTTGAGCGCATTGTGATCAAGCGCACCAGCAATGGTTCGCTGATTGAGCTGCGTGACGTGGGCCGCGCCGAGCTGGGCGCGGAAAGTTATGGCGGCCAGCTTCGTTACAACGGCCAGAACGCGATGGGCTTGGGCGTGATGCAGCTCTCCAACGCCAACGCACTGCAGGTGCGTCGCGACGTGCAGACGGAGATCGAGCAGCTGGCCAAGCGCTTTCCCAAGGGGCTGAAGTATCAGGTAGCGTTTGACACTACGCGCGCCGTGGGTGAATCCATCCGCGAAGTGCTGAAGACCCTGGCAGAAGCTATCCTGATCGTGATTATCGTGATTTTTCTTTTCCTGCAGGGCTGGCGCAGCACGGTGATTCCTGCCATCACGATTCCCGTTTCACTGGTGGGAACGTTCATCTTCGCCAAGTTTTTTGGCTTCTCCATTAATACGCTTACGCTGTTTGGTATTACTCTCGCCACGGGCCTTGTAGTGGACGACGCCATCGTTGTAATTGAAAACGTGGAGCGCCACATTGAAGAAGGCGTGCGCGACCCGCGAGAAGCCACGCGGATCGGCATGCGTGAAGTCACGGGCGCAGTGGTAGCGACCTCGCTGGTGTTGATCGCCGTATTCGTGCCCGTGTCACTGTTCCCCGGCAGCACCGGCAGGCTTTACCAGCAGTTTGCGCTCACGATCGCGTTCTCCATTGCGATTTCCGCTTTCAACGCGCTCACGCTTTCACCGGCGCTGGCGGCTTTGCTGCTGCGCCCCCGTGAAGGCCGGCAAAACAGATTTTTCTCCAGCATTAACTCTGCTATCCACAAAGGGACCACCGGTTACCAGGCAATTCTTCATCGGCTCATAAACTGGCGCGCCGCTGTTGTGGTGGTCTTCCTCATGGGACTGGGGGCCACAGCTTTTGTCTATAGGATGGTGCCTACCAGCTTTGTGCCGCAGGAAGATCAGGGATACTTTTTTGTGATTGTGCAGGCGCCGCCCGGAGCGTCATTGCAATACACCACCAAGGTAATGGACCGCGCAGCGGCCATTGTAAGCGCGAACCATGACGTTGAAGGCGTATTCTCCGTGCCGGGCTTCAGCTTTACCGGCAGCGCCGCGAACCAGGGAATTATTTTTGCCAGCCTCAAAGACATCGGTGAACGCAAAGGCAGCGAGCACAGCGCCGAAGGAGTGCTCAACGCCATCCGCGGACAGTTGATGCCGATTCAGGAGGCAATGGTCATCGCCTTTGATCCTCCGGCAATCCAGGGACTGGGACAGTTCGGCGGCTTTGCTTATGAATTGCAGCAGACCGGCGGCGGCAGCCTGGACGATCTGGAAACCGTGGTGCACCAGATCATCGCCAAGGCAAACACGCGCCCCGAGCTGGCGCATCCTTTATTTACCACCTTTACCGCGCGCGATCCCCAATTCGTGGTGCAGATTGACCGCGAAAAAGCCAAGAGCCTGAACGTGCCGTTTTCGCAGATCACCTCAGCGCTGCAGATCTATATGGGATCGCAATACGTGAACGACTTTGATTTCAATAATCGCTCTTACCGCGTGATGGTGCAGGCTGATGAGCAATATCGCTCACAGCCGCGCGACCTGCGTCAGTTCTATGTGCGGTCTGACGATAACCACATGATCTCGCTGGATAACCTGGTCACCGTGAAAGAAGGGACCAACGCCAGCGTGATCAACCATTACAACCTGTTCCGCAGCGTTGAAATCGATGGCAGCGCCGCTCCCGGCTATAGCTCCGGCCAGGCCATTCAGGCCATGGAAGATATTTCCAAAGAAGTCCTTCATCAGGGCTATTCATTTGAGTGGACCGGAATTTCGCTGGAGGAAATCCAATCCGGCGCGCAGACTGTCATGCTCTTTGGTCTCGGGTTGCTGGTGGTCTACCTGACGCTCTCCGCGCAGTATGAAAGCTTTGTGCTGCCGTTCATTATTCTTTTGGCTGTGCCCATGGCGGTGCTGGGCGCGTTGCTGGCACAGTCAATGCGCGGACTGCAAAATGACGTTTACTGCCAGATCGGTCTCGTCATGCTGATAGGCCTGGCCAGCAAAAACGCTATCCTGATTGTTGAATTTGCGGAGCAGTTGCAGCATCGCGGCCTTAGCCTGGTGGATTCCGCCATTGAAGCTGCGCGGCTGCGGTTGCGGCCCATCCTGATGACCTCGATCGCTTTCATTCTGGGTGTGTTGCCGCTGGTCTTTGCCAGCGGCGCGGGCGCAGCGGGACGCCACTCGGTCGGCACCACCGTATTTGGAGGAATGATCATCTCCACTTTCCTCAACCTCTTTATTATCCCGGTCCTTTATATACTGGTGCGCGGATTGCTGCCCATGAAGCTAAAACCGCAAACAACAGCGGAAGAACCGGAGTTGGTGGAACGGAGCGCATAGCAGCAAACGACGGTACAGCAGGATTTTCGCGTAACAGCGGTGCTCACCAGCCCAATACTCTGAAGTCTAAGTGGAGACCACAGGAGCTCTGCCAATGAAAAATCTTGCTCTGCTGTTTCTGCTTGCGCTGTCTGCCACTGCGTTTGCCGCCGCAAAACCGGAAAAGCAAACCATTACATCCCTGGGCGCGGAACGCACTTATTACACCTTTGTGCCGGAAAAGCTCACCGCGCCGGCGCCACTGCTGTTGCTCTTGCATGGCTCCGGCCGCGACGGAATGTCTCAGATCGACGAATGGAAAGCGCTGGCGGAGAAAGAAGGCATCATTCTTATTGCGCCGGATTCGGCAAATTCGCGCGAATGGAGCATGAACACCGATGGTCCTGAGTTTTTGCATGACATCGTTGAGGTCGTTCGCGCAAAGCATTCCGTTGATGGCGCCCGACTCTACATTTTTGGCCACTCCGCGGGCGCGGTTTTTGCCCTGTACATGGGAGTGATGGAATCCCGCTACTTTGCCGCTGCAGGAGTCCACGCTGGCGCCATGGGAGAAGATTTCTACCCGTATCTCGATCTGGCGAAACGTAAAACTCCAATCACAATCTGGGTAGGTACAGAAGACCAGTACTTTAAGCTGCCGATGGTGAAGGCCACGCAGGCGGAGCTGAATAAACACGGCTTTGACGCTAAGGTAGTGGAAATGAAAGGACACGACCACAACTATTATGCGGTGTCAAAAGACCTGAATCCCAGGATCTGGGACTTCCTTCGCAACAACAAGCTCGATGAAGAAGCGAGTTGGCAGGTTTATCAACGAAAATAAAATCGTACTGCTGAAGCCTCTCGCAAAAACAAGAGAGGCGCTTCAGGTACGCAGAGGAGTGGCCAGCAAAGTCTGCACCTTGCGGGCAAGTTGCTTTGGGGAATATGGCTTCTGCAGCAAAAACATGCCCTCCCTGGAAATACCGTTTTGCAGCACGATGTCGTCTGTGTACCCGGAAACGTAGAGAAGCCTGGTGTTCGGCCTGACCTGCAGCAGTTGCCTGGCAAATTCCCGTCCGCTCATCTTTGGCATCACCACATCGGTGATGACGAGATCAATCTGGTCTCCGGCAGCCAGTAAGTCCAGCGCCTCTGGACCGCTGCTGGCGCAGGTAACTGAATAGCCCAGCGAACTCAGGAATTCGGCATTCACGTTCCGCAGATCCAATTCGTCTTCCACCAGCAGGATGCTGCCCTGGCCGCTTTTCACTTCCTCATGTTGGTCCTTGGCCGCCACCGCTGCGTCAGGGGCCGCCACGGGCAGCAGAATGTTGACCTGGGTGCCCCTCCGCGGACTGGACTCGATGGCGATTTCGCCATGGCATTGCTGAACGATGCCGTACACGGTGGCAAGCCCCAGTCCGGTCCCGCGTCCGACCTCTTTTGTCGTATAGAAGGGCTCGAAAGCATGCAAGCGTGTTTCTTCATTCATGCCGATGCCGGTATCGCGAATGTGCATGGCTACGTACTGGCCAATGGCGACGCTGCCGGAAGGAGTGAGTACGGGGCGCAGCACGTCTTCTGTGGCGATGGTTAGCTGGCCGCCCCCGGGCATGGCGTCGCGTGAGTTGATAACGACGTTGAAGATGATCTGCTCGAAATGCGTCTTGTCAATCACCACGGTTCCAGTGGCGCGCAGATCCACGATTAATTCGATGTCTTCGCCTATCAGGCGGGGAAGAATGGCGGTAAGCTCCTGAAGCGCTTCGCCGGTTTGCAAAGGCATGAGCCGCACAATTTCCTTGCGGCTGAAGGTGAGCAATTGCCGTGTAAGACTGCCGGCACGCTGCGTGGTATCGATTATTTTGGCGCAATAGCGCAGAAGGCTCTCGTTTTTTTCCAGCTTGGATTCCAGCAGCTCTGCATAACCGCCGATAATTCCCAGCAGGTTGTTGAAGTCATGTGCAATGCCGCCAGCCAACCGTCCCAGGGCCTCCATTTTTTGCGCCTGGAGAAACTTGGCCTCCAATTCGCGCTCTTCTGTGCGGTCAAGCTGCATGCCAAAGATGCACTCCTTGTCGCCAATACGTACCAGGGTGGCAAAATACAGGGCCACATGCTCAAAGCCGTTCGCGTCC
>DASXIL010000714.1:0-7139 GCA_036497985.1 Candidatus Angelobacter sp.
TGCTGCACCGATGACACCGTAACGCTCACGTTGAGCTTGTCTTTGTCGAGAGGAATTTCGAATTGCGCGGCAGTCACTGACATGCGATCAGCGCGGCGCAAGAGATGTTCCAGATCGGAAGCGGTTTCATCATTAAACACCTCGCGCAACGTCGATCCAATCACGGGCGCGCCGCCGTTGGGCCAGAACATCCTTCCAAAAGCCACGTTGCTGTGCGTCACGCGCCGTTGCGGATCCAGTGAGAGCACGCCGGTTGGGATGCTTTCCAGAATCGTCTCGATGTGCCGGCGGCGCTGCTCCAACTCTGTGTTTGACTGAGTTAAAGCCCGTGCAGACTCGTCAATCTTGGTGCGGCTGGATTCCAGTTCCCCAGCCATAGTATTGAATGAAGAAACCAGTTCGCCGAGTTCGTCCGCGGCGGAAACCTCAACGCGGTGCCCCAGATGTCCCAGTGATATCTCACGGGTGGCCAGCGCCAGCGCCTCCACCGGACGCGTAACCAGCTTGGCCACAAAAAGCGAAGACCATGTGGCCACAAAGAGAACCAGCACCGTCAGCATCGTTAACAGCAGCATGTACAGGCCGCGAATGCGTTTCGCCTCATGGCCCAAAGTTTCATAATCGTGCTGGTCCTGGTTGATCTGCCCCAGCGTTGGAGAAAAATCTTTGGGCAGCGGCAGTCCGATCAGGATCGCTCCGGACTTTCCCGCCGGGGCCATGGCCACAAGATATTCCGTGTTTTGATAAATCCATTTCTCCGGAGACTGCTGAAGTGCTTTCAGTCCGGGAAGCGATTGACGCAACGCCGGCCACGGACGCGGCAGGTTCCAGCTTGCTACCGCAGTGTCATCGCGGATGGCCATGGCGAATCCGTTTTGCAGTGTGTTCTGGTGGCGGCGAAATTCATGCAGCACACCGCTGTAATTGGCGGTTTCAAACGCATGCTGAATTTCGGGAGACTCCGCTATGTCCATGGCGGTATGGCGGGCGCTCTCGCCCTGTGAGGCGGTGAGCAGAGCAGCCACGCGTCCTGATCCCTGGTGCAATGCGTTGACCGGACTGGAAAACCATTTGTCGATCGACCGGTTCATTAGTCCGTAAGAAAACATAAACATTACAATCGCGGGCGCGAAGGACAGCACCAGAGCGCCAACCATCATGCGCGTGCGGAAACGCGAGCCCAGCACGCCCAGCCGCCGTTCGGCATAGAGCTTAAGCAGGTTGCGGAACAGAACAAAGGTGAGCACTACCAGCAGCAGGAAAACCAGGGCTGAAAGCGCTACCAGTCCAAGGGTCTGTCCGGCGGAATCAGGCCGCAGCTGCTTCAGGTTGAACGCCTGTTGCGAAAAGACGACTCCGAAAAGCAGGACAATGCCCAGCGCCAGCGGGATCAGCAAGGCACGCCGCTGCGTTAAGGGGAGAGAACGGTTGCTCTTATCCGGTTTTTGTTCGGACACAAAACAGCTCTCGCGTGTTTAGAGAATCCGCGGGAGTCCTGTGACTCATTATAAGTCAGCAATTAGCGGACAGCAGTCAGCAATCAGCCAAACGATTCAGCTGCAAAGGACGCAGCGGCCGCAGAGGAAAGCGAAAATCCCAGCTATCGTGCGTATCCGCAGCGGCTATGTTTTGGCTGATTGCTAATTGCCGAGTGCTGACTACTCCACAGTATCGATCTGCGCCCGCTGCAGCCGGTCAGAGAAATCGATGTAGCAGGATTTCCATTGAGTATAGAAATCGATTGCTCCCAGGCCCCCCTCGCGATGTCCATTGCCGGTCGCTTTGGTCCCGCCAAAAGGCAGATGGACTTCCGCGCCGATCGTTGGCGCGTTCACGTACGTGATGCCGGCGTAAATATCCCGCATGGCGCGGAAGGCCTTATTGACGTCGCGCGTGTAGACCGATGAAGAGAGACCGTAAGGCACGCCGTTGGCAATCTCGATTGCCTTGTCGAAGTTATCGACGGGGATCAGGCTGAGCACCGGCCCAAAGATTTCTTCCTGGGCCACGCGCATCTTTTCATTCACCTCTGTGAAGATCGTCGGCTCAAAGAACCAGCCATAAGCATGGTCGGTCGTGTTGATCGCCTTGCCGCCCGCTTCCAGCTTAGCGCCTTCATTCTTGCCAATCTGGACGTACTTCTCGGTGGTGGCCACTTGTTGTTCATTGATCTGTGGGCCCATCTCCACGCTTTCATCCTGGCCATTGCCGACTTTAAGCCGCTGAGCGCGATAAATTAACCGGTCGGCAAATTGGCGGTAAACACCTTTCTGTACGATTACGCGGCTGGCCGCAGTGCAACGCTGCCCCGTAGTCCCGAACGCACCCCATAGGACGCCTTCCAGCGCCAGGTCAAGATTTGCGTCGTCCAGAACAATGATGGCGTTCTTCCCCCCCATCTCCAGCGAGCAGGGCTTAAAACTTCGCGCAGCCGTCTCGCCCACGATGCGTCCCACCTCGCTTGAGCCGGTGAATGAAATTGCCTGAACATTGGCGTGTTCGGCTATCGGTGCGCCGACTTCCGGCCCAAATCCTGTCACTATGTTGACTACGCCCTTGGGCAGGCCGGCGTCAGTCAGCGCCTTGAGCAGGTTGAGCGTGGAAAGCGGAGTATCTTCAGCGGGCTTGATCACACAAGTGTTGCCGCAGACCAGGGCAGGCAGCAGCTTCCAGGAGGGGATCGCCATGGGAAAATTCCACGGAGCGATCATGCCGCAGACGCCGATAGGCATGCGCACCGCCATGGCAAACTTGTTGGGCAGTTCAGACGGCACGGTCACGCCGAACTGCCTGCGGCCTTCGCCGGCCATGTAATAGGCTGTATCTACGGCTTCCTGCACGTCGCCGCGCGTTTCTTTCAGCACTTTGCCCATCTCCCGCGTCATCAGGCGGGCATATTCTTCCTTGCGTTCCAGCAGGATTTCCCCGGCGCGGTAGATGATTTCAGCGCGCTTGGGCGCGGGAACCAGCCGCCAGCGCTCAAAAGCCTGCCTGGCAGCGGAAACGGCATCGTCCACGTCGCGTTTATCTGAGCGCTGGAATACGCCGATCACGTCACGCGTGTCGGCTGGGTTCAGGTTTTCGTAGGTCTGGCCGCTGCGCGATTCGACCCATTCGCCACCGATGAAATTCTTGAAAGCTTTGGCTGCCATTGATACAGAAGTTGCCTTTCGCCGGAATTAAACCCTCTATCGTATCAAAAACTTAGCGCGCCGCGCATGTCAGGAGTTGCCGGCCATCCGCATCCAGGCGAGGGGAATCCATGATAACAGGAGGGTTTGCCCCTTTCGTCACACTCCCATGTCACTTCGTCCCATGGGGAAAAAGCAACTGTCAAAATGGGAAAAGGGTTTTCTAAAATTACATTAATATCAAGCACAGAGTTTTGTTCTGTTCTAGAATCGTGCCGTCTAACTATATATAGTTCTTTAGGTTCTTTATGAGCTAGTTAGACTCGGATCAGTACTCTTAAAGTATTGCTACCCGCGCCAACATGGTGACAGTTATGTCAATACTCCTTGCCGACGATGATCTTCACCTGGCAACATTTCTCTCAAAATCGCTGGAATCAGAAGGCTATTCCGTCCATACCGCACTGAATGAAGACAGTGTGATTTCCGAATTACAGCGCCAGAACTACAAATTAATCATTCTTGATTTAAATTTTGGCCAGACGGATGGACTCAAGCTGCTGGAAAAGCTGCGTAACAAGGGACTGGAAACGCCTGTGATGGTGCTAAGCGCCCGCGATCGCGTTTCTGACCGAATCCAATCTCTGAACCTGGGCGCCGACGATTACATCACCAAGCCATTTTCCTTCCAGGAACTGGCTGCCCGAACGAATGCATTGCTGCGTCGCAAGGCCGATCCGGCACTGAATGTGTTGCGCGTGGAAGATCTGGAACTTGATCCGGCATCGCGCAAAGTGCAGCGTGGCAAGCATGAAATCAAACTGAGTCCTAAGGAATTTGAGCTTCTTCTGCTGCTGATGCGCCATGCCGGCGAAACCGTGACGCGCCACGACCTGTTGCGCTGGTCCTGGGGACTGCAACCGGAAAGCGATAGCAACCTGGTGGACGTTTATGTGAACTATTTGCGCAGAAAAATCGATTTTGCCGGCGAAAATAAACTGATTCATACCATTAGAGGCGCGGGCTATAGAATCGGCAGGCCGGCGCCATCGCAAATTGTGCTGCCGCCTTCAGGCCAGTCAGCCGTTGTGCACATGGATATGAGTCATACTTATCCGCCGGGCGCACTTGTCGATTCGGCCGATGCTCTCAGCATTCAGCAAACGTCGCTCAAGGCGTTGATTCACTCGTTGGCGCACGATCTGGCCCAGCCGCTTACCAGCATGCGTTGCTTTCTGGAAGTCAGCGGTTTGCACAAAAATGGTACTCAGTTCCCGTCCGATCTCAGGACGATCGAGCAACAGGCTGACCGTGCCATTTTTCTGGCAAAGGCGATATCGGTCCTTGTCCGGGAAGTTCCGGCGCCAGACGTGCCATGGATCTCTCTCGATTCTCTGCTCAATGAGCTCTTCAATGAGTTCGTCGTGCTTCTGCACTCAGGGTTGCTGACTCTGGAGCGCCGGTGGTCCTCTGCAATTCAGGTCACCAGCAGCCCTGTTTTGCGCCATCTTATGGTCTTGTTTTTGAGCAAATTGATAGGCCGGAATACCAGGCCCATGGTCCTGACAATTTCTGCTCAGGCCAATGAAGGCCGTTGCGCAATTCATTTGAACTGGAAGCCGGCAGATGGCGCACAGCCCGCGCTATTAGACGCAAAGAGCACTCTCGCCAAAGAACTCGCCTACATTCAGGAGCTGGTTTATTCCATCGGCGGCGAACTATCTCTTACCGACGGGCATTCGGAAATCCTGCTGAAAGTACCGGCGTCAACACAACTCGCCAGGCTGGAGATGGTTGTCTAACCACGGCCCAGATTTCGAGCGCGATTACTCTCCCATCACAGCGACCACCACTCGTTTTGAGCGCTGGCCATCGAACTCAGCGTAAAACACGCGCTGCCATGTTCCTAACAGCAATTTGCCGTTCGTTACAGGAAGAATGACCTGATGATGTATGAGCAAGGCCTTCAGGTGTGAGTCGCCGTTATCCTCGCCGGTTTCATGGTGAAGGTACGCTTCATTGAATGGCGCAAGCTGCTCCAGCCATTTGTCGATGTCCTGGATCAATCCTCGCTCATCGTCGTTTACATACACGCCGGCGGTGATATGCATGGCGGAAACCAGGGCCATGCCGTTGGTCACGCCGCTGGCATGCACGATCTTTTCCACCTGCGGCGTAATGTGGATGTATTCGCGATGCTTCTTGGTGTTAAAGGTGAGATATTCCGTATGAAATTTCACGCTGAACCTGCCTTTGAGCGAGTCTCGCCGAGCAGTTTATATGACGGCCAAACTGCGAGCGAAGCCGCCCAGCCTTGCCGACGATGCATCAAAAATAGCATGGCCAAACGTGCGACTCGCATCTCTTCTGCGCCCATCCCAGACAAACTCACCCTGCCTGCCTTACGCGCTGCTGCGGCCAATTGCAAGGCATGCGATCTCTGGAAGCTAGGAACGCAGACCGTTTTCGGCGAAGGAAGCGCTAATGCAAGAGTGATGTTCGTGGGCGAACAGCCAGGCGACAAGGAAGACTTGCAGGGCCGGCCATTTGTAGGTCCGGCAGGCGCTGTGTTGGATAAGGCTTTGGCCGCAGCAGGAATCGACCGCAATGAAGTTTATGTCACGAACATCGTGAAGCATTTCAAATGGGAGCCGCGTGGCAAGCGCCGCCTGCACAAGAAGCCCAACACTCTGGAAATTAGCGCTTGCCGGCCCTGGTTGGACGCCGAAATCAAAGTAGTGAAACCAGAGGTGGTGGTGCTGATGGGCGCTACTGCGGCGCAAGGCGTGCTGGGAAGCCAGTTTCGAGTAACCAAGCAGCGTGGGCAGTGGGTGCAATCGAACATTGCGCCGCTGGTGATGGCGACCGTCCATCCGTCATCGATTCTACGTGCTCCCGATGACGACTCCCGGCATGAGGAAATGCGTAAGCTCGTGGCTGATCTAAAGAAGGTCGCCGCGCAATTGCAACAGCGCCGGGCAGCTTAACTGCGGCGCTATTGCTGGCTAACCTGCATGGTCTGGTCAACGCTGAGGGTTTGCGGCATCCCGGAGCCTGCAGCACCAGAGTAGATGGCCACAATGCGGAAGGATGAGTCGGTGACTTCCGCGGAGTAGTTGTATGGGCCGCGATTATCGCGCGTCATGGTGAGCTCGCCCAGTGACCTCAGCGCTTCGATCGAAACATAACTGCCCTGCGCTGCCGCGTGGCTGCGTTCCGCCTGGGCAATTGCCAGTAAGTCATTTCTCACACCAATCAAATCGACCGTGGCCGTGGGGTTGCTGGAGCCGGCGGACATTACCCCTTGCGTCTGGCGCATGTAGATATAAGCCCCGATACCCACGACAACGATCAAGCTTATAAAACCAAAGGCGCGTCCCATACAATATTTCCTCCGAACCGCCTCATGATACTCTTTGCCGCTTTGCCCTCTGTCTGAGAAAATCAACGCTTGGCTCACGAAAGTCCAATTCGGGTGGCAGTCGTTGGTGTAGGCTCTTTCGGCCGGAACCACGCTCGCGTTTACCATGACCTGCAAAAGCAAGGCGCCGGCGTGGAGCTGGTTGCCGTGGTGGATAGCGACGCAGCGCAGGCCCAGGCTGTGGCCAGCCAGTTTGGCTGTTCCGCACTAGCCGGCGTGGAAGAGCTTTTTGGACGCGTGGAAGCCGCGTCCGTAGCAGTCCCAACGCTGCATCATCGCGGCGTGGCTGCGGCGCTGATGGCTGCCGGCATCGATGTGCTCATCGAAAAACCCCTGGCCTCGACCCTGGCAGAAGCCGATGAGCTGATTAGCCTGGCAAACGCCAACCAGCGTATTGTGCAAGTCGGGCATCTGGAGTGGTTCAACCCCGCCGTGCGAGCGACAATCCCGCTGATTACCAAGCCGATGTTTTTTGAGGTGCACCGCCTCAGCGTTTTCAGCCCGCGCAGCCTGGATGTAGACGTGGTCCTGGACCTGATGATTCACGATATCGACGTTGTGCTTTCTTTCGTGAAATCACCGGTTAA